>NZ_JBPQTW010000035.1:0-45311 GCF_051386535.1 Streptomyces sp. URMC 127 | reverse complement strand
GGGACGCCCCCGGGCACGCCGTACGGCCAGCAGCCCCCGGCACCCCAGCAGCCCTGGGGCGTCCCCCCGCAGCACCAGCAGCCCGGCTACCCGGGCGGCCAGTACCCCCCGCCGGTCCCGCCCCAGAACGGCGGCGGCAAGGGCAAGGCGATCGGCATCACGATCGGCGCGGTAGCGGTCGTGGGCGCGCTCATCGCGGGAGCGGTGTACTTCATGGGCGGCGGCGGTGACGTAAAGCCGTACACGATCGTCCTGCCGGACAAGCTGCTGGACGGGAAGTACACGAAGAACAGCGTTCCTTCGTCGGCCGCCAAGCAGCAGTCCGACACGAAGGACCTCGCCGACAACACCAAGGCCAAGGAGCTCGGCATCTCCAACGGCACGGGCATTTCAGGCGCCTACGCCAGCCCCGAGAAGCAGATGCTCTCCATCTCGGGCGTCTACGGAGAGATCTCCGACCCGGAGAAGACCCTCGACGCCGTCATCGCAAAGATGGAAGAGGACCAGAAGAAGTACGAGTCGTCCTCCCAGGGCATCAAGTACGAGACCGTCGCCCCGTGGGCGAACTTCACCCCGAGCGGCTTCGACGGCGCAGCCATGAAGTGCGCGACCAAGAAGACGACGTACTCCATGGGCACCATCTCGGGCGGCACGGAGGCCACCACGTGCATCTGGGCCGACTCCAGCGCCGTGGCCTCGGTCCGGCACGCGGTCTCGAAGTCCAATAGCCCCTACGGGGGAGAAACGGCATCCTCCGGCAACGTGATGTCCGCGAAGGAGATGTCCGAAGCGACGGTCAAGGTCCGCAACGACGTCCGCAAGGAGAAGTAGGAGCACTGGGTGGCGGCCGCGGTGCGGCCGCCACCCGTCCCCCTCGGTTTACCTCCCCCACCTACTGGCGGCGTTGGCGGCCTGAACGTGGCGCTGAGCAGCTCGGCCTCGGTGGCGGGCCGGACCATGCCGGGGTCCGCTTCCCAGTCGCTGCCACCGGAGAGCGCGCGCAGCAGGAGCTGCGAGCCGGCGTTGCGCATGACTTGCCCGACGCTGCCGTCGCTCTTGTCCACGGCGAACGCACCGATGGTGGGGCGTGGTTGATGTGCTCGGTCGGAGCAGGTGCTACGAACCACACGAACCGCGTAGTGTGCCGATGTGATCGAATTCGTTCCCGACATCCCGCGCTGGCGTCAGGTGGCCGATGTGATCCGACAACGCATCAAGGACGGCACCTATCCACCGCGTTCACGCGTCCCGTCCGTCAATCAGCTCACCGAAGAGTTCGGCATCGCGGCGGCGACGGCCCACAAGGTCCACCGCGGACTGCGAGCTGACGGCCTCATCTACACCGAGCCCGGCATGGGTTCGTACGTCTCCCCGCCGTCGTAAACGAGCCGCCCTCAGCTCATCTCGGTGCCGTTGATGTAGTAGACCTCCACCGTCGCCGTGCCGTGGAGGAACTGCTCGACGAGGGCGCCCGTGCGGTCGCCGCGGTCCCAGGCGGCCTTCGCCTTCGGGCTCAGTTCGCGAAGGCCGAGGCCCTGGCTCGCCGGGCGGATGAGGAGGTCCGCCCAGCCGGCGCTGCGCAGGTACTTCTCCAGCTCCGAGCCGGCGCTGACCTTCGACTCCAGGTACCGGTGCGGCGGCAGGCCGTCGCGGTTGCCGATCGGCCTTCCGGCGAGGGCGTTCGACAGCACCGCACGCGAGGCCGTGTTCCAGCCGATGTTGCCGTGCTGGAGGGGCGACCACGTGGCCTTCTTGCTGGTCGCGATGGTCAGGTCGGTGTTGCTGATGCTCTTGAGGATGAAGTGGCCGGCCATGTCCTTCTCCTGAAGGTCGCAGGGTTCGTCGTTCCGAACCCCCGCATGCTCGCCCACCCCGCCGGACCCCTACCAGAGCCCGAACCGGCCACCGGGCCCCATCCGGCCGCCATACACGCATGGTTGACGGTTCGCCCCTTCTTGCCGCGACGCACCGCGCCCAGCGGCTACCAGAGCAGCGCGTCCTCGACGTCGCCCTGCCAGTACGTCACCGCCGCCTTGCTGTCGACCCACGTGCCCTCGGGGAGCTTCACCGTGCGGGCGCGGCTCTGCGTGCCGTCGCCCTCGTCGAAGCTCACGCGCAGGACGCTCGCGTAGCGCCCCTCCGTGCCGGAGCCGTCAGCCGCGGACAGGTTGATGCCGGCGTAGGCGGACTGGCCCGGCTCCAGGGTGACGACGGCCTGCGGGATGGAGTCCTCCACGACCGGCACCACGTGCTGCGCGGCGTCGAAGGCCAGGTGCGGGTGGCCGTAGGCGAAGCACCGCTCGCTGCCGGTGTTGGTGACCGTCAGCAGCTGGTGGTTGATCGGGCGGGGCACGTTCTGCACCGTCGTCTTGGTGTTCTCAACGGAGCAGGCCGGGACGGGCGCCGCCTCCGCGGTCTGCGCCGCAGCGGTCGTGGCGGCGGTGCCGGCGAGGAGCGCGGCCGTGAGGGTGAGGCCGGTGGCGGCGAGGCGGGCGGTACGCATACGGGTATCTCCAAGGTTGCGGAATTCACCCTTGGGGCGGGATTCCCCAGGGCGTGCCGCCAGCCTCTCCAGGGGCCCTCGCCACCCACAAGCCCCACCGTCCCATTCGGGACACCGGAACGCTCCCACCCCTCTGACCTGCGGAAACGCCCCGCCCCTGGAACGCCCCGCTGGAACGGGACGCTACTCCCCGCCCCCTCCGCCAGCGTCTCCAGTACGCCCACCGCCTCCTCCGCCCGCTCGTACGGTACGAACAGGTGGTCGTGGTGGTAGCCCGCCACGACGTTGCAGCTGAGGCCGGCCTGGGCCAGGGCCTGGGAGACGGCCGCCGTCAGGCCGACCGCTTCCAGCGCGGAGTGGACCCGCAGGGTGATCCAGCCCGCCACGTACTCGTACGGCAGCCCGGCCGCGTCGGCCTCCTCCTGGCTGACGACGAGCGTCAGACCTTCCGGCTCCCGCACCGTCACGACGGGGGCGACGCCCTCCGGGGCCTCGCCGTCCACCGTCGCGTACACGTACCGCCCCGCGTTGAGCACCGGCTTCATGCCGCTGAGCAGCTTCGTCAGATCGCGTTCTCCTGCCATGCGGCCACCCTACGCACGGGCATACGGAAGGGCGCCCGGCACTCGTCCGGACGCCCTCTTCTACGGTACCGCTCGCCGCTCAGCTCTCTTCGACGAAGATCTCCTCCGCGCTGTCGACCGAGAATGCCCGGTCCAGCCAGCGCCCCAGAGTACGCAGGTCGGTGCAACTCGTGATGCGCTCCCTTGTCACGTCCTGCATGGCGATGCCTCGCTTATCCAGGACGCGCAGCACATTCTGGGCGCGTTCCTCGGCTCGGCCTTCCGCCTTGCCCTCCAGGTACAGCGTCTCGACGGCAGTGCCCCGGCCCGGGAAAATGGTGCGTGAGCTCATGAGGTTCCTCCAGATCTCCTGTGCCGGGGTCTTATCCCCCAGAGCGATTTCCAGCATGTCCGAGTAGTAGGAGAAGACCTCCTCATCGACCGTGTCCAGTGCACGCGCCAGCGCCTCCAGTATGGCCGGAGCCTCGTGATGCCTGCCATGCGCCATGGCCGAGAAGGTTGCCAGTGTCAGATCCCGAGCGGCTTCCTCCTCGTCGGTGATCATGGGTAGGTTGCCGGGACCCACCACCAGCGGGTGCAGAGACAGCGCCGCCCACCCGTCCGGGCCGAGCCGGAACGGGCCGACCGCCCAGTCCGCGGTCGCCTTGTCCTGGCAGATCACCAGGAGGAGTGCCGGACACTTGTACTTCGCCTTGAGATAGGCCAGGTAGTACGCCCAGCTGACGACCTTCTCCTCGGCTCGCTTCCCTTGCGCCTCGATGGCGAGCATCAGCCGCTCACCGCCCGGCCGCCCGACCCGGAGCACGGTGTCCACTCGCCGTTCCAGCGGTCTGATTTCCGTGACGTCCGCTGACAGAATCTCGACGTCGGCGTTTTCCGGCAGAGGCACGCCCAGGATCCGGAACACCGGCGCAAGCAGATCCGGACGCTCCTGGAAGATCCGGTGCGATGCCTCGTGTTGCGATGTGACCATGGTCCGACCGTAGGAGTGCAAGCCGCACCCCATCCGGCAATCCCCAGCCGATCACTCGTTCGACACCCGGGCCGTTCGTCCGTTCGACGAACTCGCGGCAGCAAAAAGGGCGCCCGGCACAATGCCAGGCGCCCTCGAAGCTCAGCTCAGCCTCGAAGCTCAGCGCAGCGTCTACGCGCTCTTCTCGTGTCGCTCGTCCTTGCCCACGATCCGCGGCTCCCGCGGCACCAGCGTCGGGTTGACGTTCGAGTGGACGACGTCCGCGGTGATGACGACGCGAGCCACGTCCTTGCGGGACGGGACCTCGTACATCACGGACATCAGGACTTCTTCCATGATGGCGCGCAGGCCGCGCGCGCCCGTGCCGCGCAGGATCGCCTGGTCGGCGATGGCCTCCAGGGCCGGGCGGTCGAATTCCAGCTCGACGCCGTCGAGTTCGAACAGGCGCTGGTACTGCTTCACCAGGGCGTTGCGCGGCTCGACGAGGATCTGCAGGAGCGCCTCGCGGTCCAGGTTGTGCACGCTCGTAATCACCGGCAGCCGGCCGATGAATTCGGGGATCATGCCGAACTTGACCAGGTCCTCCGGCATGACCTCCTGGAACTGGTCGCTGGCCTCGATCTCCCGCTTGGAGCGGATCGTGGCGCCGAAGCCGATGCCCTTCGCGCCCGCCCGCGACTCGATGATCTTCTCCAGGCCGGAGAAGGCGCCGCCGACGATGAAGAGCACGTTCGTCGTGTCGATCTGGATGAATTCCTGGTGGGGGTGCTTGCGGCCGCCCTGGGGCGGAACGGAGGCGGTGGTGCCCTCCAGGATCTTCAGCAGGGCCTGCTGGACGCCCTCGCCCGAGACGTCCCGGGTGATCGACGGATTTTCGCTCTTACGGGCGACCTTGTCGATCTCATCGATGTAGATGATGCCGGTCTCGGCCTTCTTGACGTCGTAGTCCGCGGCCTGGATCAGCTTCAGCAGGATGTTCTCGACGTCCTCGCCGACATAGCCGGCCTCCGTCAGGGCCGTGGCGTCGGCGATGGCGAAGGGGACGTTCAGCATGCGGGCCAGGGTCTGGGCCAGCAGCGTCTTGCCGGAGCCCGTGGGGCCCAGCAGCAGGATGTTGGACTTGGCGAGCTCGATGCCGTCGTCGCGGTTGTGCGCGCCGGTCTCACCGGCCTGCACCCGCTTGTAGTGGTTGTAGACGGCGACGGAGAGGGCCTTTTTCGCGGCTTCCTGGCCGACGACATAGCCTTCGAGGAACTCGTAGATTTCGCGGGGCTTGGGAAGCTCTTCCCAGCGCACCTCGCTCGTCTCCGCGAGCTCTTCCTCGATGATCTCGTTGCAGAGGTCGATGCACTCGTCGCAGATGTACACACCAGGACCCGCGATGAGCTTCTTCACCTGCTTCTGGCTCTTGCCGCAGAACGAGCACTTGAGCAGATCGCCGCCGTCACCGATGCGTGCCACGAGGTGCTTCCCCTTCGCCTGGGATCCGCCTTGCACTGCGAACCCGGGTGCTTGCCTATCGACGGTACCTTGCCGGGCCCCCCGAGCGGGCCCCCCTTGCCCTTACTCGGTCAGTGCAAGGGGGATACCAGCGGCACGGCGATCAAACGTTTACGGAACTCTTGCGGGTAGAAACGATCTGGTCGACCAGGCCGTAGGCGAGCGCGTCCTCGGCCGTGAGGATCTTGTCGCGCTCGATGTCGTCCCGGATCTTCTCGATCGGCTGGGTGGAGTGCTTGGCCAGCATCTCCTCCAGCTGGGTGCGCATCCGCATGATCTCCTTCGCGGCGATCTCCAGGTCGGAGAGCTGCTCGCGGCCCGTCTGGCTGGACGGCTGGTGGATCAGCACGCGGGCGTTGGGCAGCGCCATGCGCTTGCCCGGGGTGCCGGCCGCGAGGAGGATCGCGGCGGCGGAGGCGGCCTGGCCCATGCAGACCGTCTGGATGTCCGGCTTCACGAACTGCATCGTGTCGTAGATGGCCGTGAGGGCCGTGAACGAGCCGCCCGGGCTGTTGATGTAGATCGAGATGTCGCGGTCCGGGTCCATCGACTCCAGGCACAGCAGCTGCGCCATGACGTCGTTGGCGGAGGCGTCGTCGATCTGCACGCCCAGGAAGATCACGCGCTCTTCGAAGAGCTTCGCGTACGGGTCGTACTCGCGGACGCCCTGGGAGGTGCGCTCGACGAAGCGCGGGACGACGTAGCGGGAGTCAACCTGGGGGCCGGTGTACAGGCCGCTCGGGGACGAGATGTTCATGCGGTTTCTTCACCATCCTGGTGGCGGTCGGTGGGCCGGGAGGGGCAGTCTTCCCGGCCCGGGTGCGGGCTGTCTGGCGGTACGTACTGCGCCGGGGCGTCAGGCCCCGGTGCCGCCGCCGCCCGGAACGCCGGAAGCGTGGGTGATGATCTCGTCGATGATCCCGTACTCCTTGGCCTCCTGCGCGGTGAACCAGCGGTCGCGGTCACCGTCACGGATGATCGTGTCCACGGTCTGGCCGGTGTGGTGCGCGGTGATCTCGGCCATGCGCTTCTTGGTGCGCAGCAGCTGCTCGGCCTGGATCTTGATGTCCGAGGCGGTGCCGCCGAGGCCCGCGGACCCCTGGTGCATGAGGATGTCGGTGTTGGGCAGCGCGAAGCGCTTGCCCGGGGTGCCGCCGGTCAGCAGGAACTGGCCCATCGAGGCCGCGAGGCCCATGCCGATGGTGACCACGTCGTTCGGGATGTACTGCATGGTGTCGTAGACCGCCATGCCGGCCGTCACCGAGCCGCCGGGGCTGTTGATGTAGAGGTAGATGTCCTTGTCCGGGTCGGCGGCCAGGAGGAGCATCTGCGCCGTGATCTTGTTGGCGATGTCGTCGTCGACCTGCTGGCCGAGGAAGATGATCCGCTCCCCGAGCAGCCGGTTGTAGACCTGGTCGCCGAGGCCACCACCGATGGCGATCTCACCGGCGGCGGAAGGCATCAGATTCGTCACGTATCCACCTGCTCGTCTCTGACGGCAACGGGCCGTCTCCGCGTCTTCTCCGGGGACCGGGGTACGGACGGCGCGGCCGGAGTGCTTCCGGCGGTCGCCAAGTGGTCCCCTGCCCTCGTATCTACGGACCCTAACGCGCTGTTCGGCGGGCGCCATCCCGCATCAGGAACTGTTCGCTCTGAGCGCAGGTTCACTGTGCTCCTGGTGCGGGACCGGCACGGGGATCCGCAGGTCGCGCAGGCGCGGGCGGCGGGCCCGGGGCATGCCCGGCGGCGGGCCCGGGGACACAGACGGGCCCGGACGTGCGAACACGTCCGGACCCGTTCTGCAGCTGCCTCACGGGCGCCGTGCGGCGCCTGCGCGGGCGACCGGGGCTCAGGCCTCGGTCGTGCCCTCGGCGGCCTCGACGGCCTCGGTGGCGGCCTCGACGGTCTCGCCGTCCTCGTCCTCGTCGTCCAGGCTGATGACCTCGCCGGACGCGTCCTTGACGGTGGCGGCCTCGACGACGGTGGCGAGCGCCTTGCCGCGGGCGACCTCACCGACGAGCATCGGGACCTGGCCGCCCTCGACGACCGCCTGGGCGAACTGGTCGGGGCTCATGCCGGAGGACTGGGCACGGCGCATCAGGTGCTCCGTGAGCTCGTCCTGGCCGACCGAGACCTTCTCCTTGTTCACGATCTCGTCGAGGATGAACTGGGTCTTGATGCCCTTCTCGGCCTGCTCCTTGAGCTCGGCGTCGAACTCCTCGGCGGTCTTGCCCTGGATCTCCAGGTACTTCGCCAGGTCCAGGCCCATCTGGCCCAGCTGGTGGTGCTCGAGGTTGTGCTTGCGGGTGTTGACCTCGTCCTCGAGCAGCTTCTCCGGCATCGGGACCTCGACCAGCTTGATCAGCTCGTCGAGGACCTTCTCCTGGGCCTGCGTGGCCTGGTCGAACTTCTTCATCCGCTCAAGGCGCTTGCGGCTGTCGGCGCGCAGCTCCTCAAGGGTGTCGAACTCGCTCGCCAGCTGGGCGAAGTCGTCGTCGAGCTCCGGCAGTTCGCGGGACTTGACGGCGGTGACGTCGACCTTGACCTCGGCCTCCTTGCCCTCGGCGGAGCCGCCCTTGAGCTCGGAGGTGAAGGTGGCGGTGCCGCCGGCCTCCAGGCCGGTGACGGCCTCGTCGATGCCGTCGAGCAGCTGGCCGGAGCCGATGGTGTAGTCGACGCCCTTGGCGACGCCGTCCTCCAGCACCTCGCCGCCGACCTTGGCCTCCAGGTCGACGGTGACGATGTCGCCCTCGGCGGCGGCGCGCTCGACGGGGGCGGTGGTGGCGAAGCGGTCGCGCAGCTGCTCGATCGACTTCTCGACGTCCTCGTCGGTGACCTCGACGGAGTCGACGGTGACCTCGATGCCGGAGTAGTCCGGGATCTCCAGCGTCGGGCGGACGTCCACCTCGGCGGTGAAGGCCAGCAGCTCGCCGTCCTTCAGCTCGGTGATGTCGACCTCGGGCTGGCCCAGCGGGTTCAGCTCGGCCTCGTTGATCGCCTCGGTGTAGAACTTCGGAAGCGCGTCGTTGACGGCCTCCTCCAGCACCGCACCGCGGCCGAAGCGCTGGTCGATGACACGGGCCGGGATCTTGCCCTGACGGAAGCCCTTCACCGTGACCTGCTGGTTGATCTTCTTGTACGCCGCGTCGAGGCTGGCCTTGAGCTCCTCGAAGGGCACCTCGACAGTGAGCCGAACCCGAGTCGGGTTCAGGGTCTCCACGGCGCTCTTCACGGTTCGGTCTCCTTGGGGCTGACTTCTGGTGATTCTGCTGAGGTTCAGCGGATCGCGCCCGGTAGGCAGACTCGAGTAGTGCAGACACACGGGCACGCAGCTTGCATAGTAACCGCAAGCAGGATGAGCCCCACAATGTGATCTTGACCGTGGCCCGCGGTTCCGGCGGGAACCGCGGCCGTTCGTGTGGTCCGTGCGGATCGTGTGGATCCTGTGGTCGGGGTGGCCGGATTCGAACCGACGACCTTCCGCTCCCAAAGCGGACGCGCTACCAAGCTGCGCCACACCCCGTAAGTGCGAGACGTAGGGTACATGCCCGCGGAGGGGGCGGCGTCCGCACGGACGGCGGCGCCCGGGAGCGCGGGGCGGCGCGGGACCGGCGCACGGATAAGGCGCACGGACAAGAGGGGGGCCGAAGGGGTGACGTGCGGCGGACCGCCCGGACCCGCTACGATGCACACCGTGCCGTACGGCCCGTCCGGGTTCGCGGCGCGCGCGGGCGTAGCTCAATGGTAGAGCCCCAGTCTTCCAAACTGGCTACGCGGGTTCGATTCCCGTCGCCCGCTCCACCGACGCCTCCGGCCCAGCCGGAGGCGTTTGTCGTATGCCGTACGGTCCGGCAGTGGTCACCGTCCCGGAACCGGTCGCCGGCCCGTAAGGGCGCTCTCAGAACTTGATGCCGTTTATCGTTTCGGCGATCGAGTTCAGGAACCTCTGGATCGACGGTGCCATTCCCGTCGAGGCGAGGAAGAAGCCGAAGAGGATGGCGACCAGGGCCGGGCCGCCCTTGATGCTGCCGGAGCGGAAGAGCACCACCAGCACGATCGCCAAGAGCAGCACCACTGACAGCGAAATGGCCACAACTGATCACACCCTCGGTCGGATACTCACCGGTCCACCCACTGGTCGGCCCGGGAGACATGCTCCCCGCGGCCCTCGCCCGTCAACCATCGTGCCACCAACTTGCCGGTTTCTGTGGGCCCATGACATTTCATCGGCACTTCGTCCGGAAACTGTCCGCAAAGCCGTGGTCAGTGGATATCGGGCGACTTGCCGGGCCGCGTGGCGGTCGCGGCGCAACGCCGCTAGGGTGCGTCGGATGTCCCCCGCTGTCACACCTCCCGCCCGCGCGGTGATCCCCCCGGGGCAGCCCGGCCCGGCGGCCGCATCCGCCGCCGCCCCGGCACAGCGCGACCCCTTCTTCGACAACGCGAAGTACCTGGCGATCGTCCTGGTGGCGCTGGGGCACGCATGGGAGCCGCTCTCGCATTCCAGCCGTGCCGCGATGGCGCTCTACATGACCGTGTACACCTTCCACATGCCGGCCTTCATCCTGATATCCGGCTATTTCTCCCGCGGCTTCGATATGAGCCCGGCCAAGCTCAAGCGGCTGCTGACGGGCGTGGTCGTGCCGTACCTGGTCTTCGAGGTCGCCTACACGTACTTCCAGCACTGGGCGGAGGACGCCCCGCCCGAGCCGATTTCCCTGCTCAACCCGTGGTACCTGAACTGGTTCCTCGCCGCGCTCTTCGTCTGGCGGCTCACGACGCCGGTCTGGAAGCTGATCCGGTGGCCGGTTCCCGTCGCCTTCGCGGTGGCCGTGCTGGCCGCGGTCTCCCCCGAGGTCGGCGGCGACTTCGATCTGCAGCGCGTGCTGCAGTTCCTGCCGTTCTTCGTGATCGGCCTGCACCTGCGGCGCGAGCACTTCGAGCTCGTGCGGCGGCGGTGGGTGCGGATCGCGGCGGTGCCGGTGTTCGCGGCGGCGGTGGCGGTCGCGTACTGGCAGGCGCCCACGCTGGACACCGGCTGGTTCTACCGCAACAGCGCCGTCCAGGACCTGCACGAGCCGGTCTGGACGGCGCCGGTGATGACCCTCGCCCTCTTCCTCTGCTCCGCCGTGCTCACGGCGGGGTTCCTCGCCTGGGTCCCGCGCCGGGCCGTGTGGTTCACGTCGCTGGGCGCGGGGACGCTGTACGGGTACCTGCTGCACGGCTTCCTGATCAAGCTCTCGCGCTGGTGGGAGTGGTACGACGTGGCGGCGTGGGTTCGTCAGCCGGTCGGCGAGGTGCTGGTCACCGTGATCGCGATCGTGGTGATGACGGCGCTGTGTACGACTCCGGTGCGGCGGGTGTTCCGGTGCGTGATGGAGCCGCGGATGGAGTGGGCCTTCCGCACTCCGTCCGCGGGCAGCAAGCCCCGCTGACGTTGCGGCGGGCAGATTTCTCCCGCCGCAGCGGCGACCAGCCACGACGGTGCAGCCCGGCGGTGCCGGACCCGGCCGCGCCCCTACGCCTCGATGCCCAGCAGCGCCCGCATCCGCGCGTACTTCGCCGCCAGGCGTTCCCGCGTCGGCTCGTCCAGGGCCGCCGCGCGGGCCGGGTCCGCGTTGTGGGCCAGGTCCGACTCCTTGACCAGGAGGGCGCCGGGCGTCGCCAGGATGCGGGCCGCGTACTCCTCCGGGGCCTCGCCGGGGCGCTTGGTCACCGCGAGGATCATGTCCTTGACCGCCTGCGGCAGCTCCGACTCCGCCAGCCGCTCCTCGCTCACCGCGCCGTCCTCGACGGCGTCGTGCAGCCAGGCCGCGGCGACCTGCTCGTCGCTGCCGCCGCGCTGCCGCACGCCCGCGGCGACGGCCGCCAGGTGCTCGGCGTACGGGCGGCCCGCCTTGTCCGTCTGACCGGCGTGGGCGCGGCGCGCCAGTGCCTCCACGGCGGCGAGATCCAGCGTCATGGTTCCCCTATCAGTGCTCAGTGCCGGCAGATCAGCAGCAGGGCGCGGTCGTCGTTGACGTCCTTCGCTACGGCCTCGATCAGGTGCCAGGCGGCGCCCTGGAAGCCGGCGGAGACGTAGCGGTCGGCCTCGCCGGTGAGGCGGTCCATGCCCTCGGTGAGGTCCCGCTCGGCGGTCTCGACGAGCCCGTCGGTGAAGAGCATCAGGACGTCGCCGGGCCGCAGACTGCCCTTTATCGGGTCGAACTGGGCGCCGTCGTAGACGCCGAGGAGCGGCCCTTCCGCGCCCTTCTCCTCCCAGCGCCCGGTGCCGGCGCAGAGCTGGAGGGCGGGCAGGTGGCCCGCGGAGAACATCTCGTAGTCGCCGCTGTCGAGGTCGAGGACGAGGTGCACGGAGGTGGCGAAGCCCTCGTCCCAGTCCTGGCGGAGGAGGTAGCCGTTGGCGGCGGGCAGGAAGTCGTGGGGCGGCAGGGAGCCGAGGAGGCCGCCGAAGGCGCCGGAGAGCAGCAGGGCGCGCGAGGCGGCGTCCATGCCCTTGCCGGAGACGTCGGTGAGGACGACCTCCAGGGTGCGGCCGCCGTTCGTGCGGGCGGCGACGACGAAGTCGCCCGAGAAGGACTGGCCGCCGGCCGGGCGGAGCGCCATCTCGCGGTGCCAGCCGCGCGGCAGCTTGGGCAGCTTGCTCTGGACGCGGATGCGTTCGCGCAGGTCGAAGAGCATGGTGCCGCCGCGCCGCCAGGGCACGCCGACGCGGCTGCGGAACTGGGCGATGAGCAGCCCGAGGAAGCCGACGGCGGCGACGACGAGGATCGTGCCGGGCGTGACGCGGACGCCGTCCCCGCTCGCCTCGGCGTTCAGCACGCCGGCCTCGGCGATGAGGGCCACGGCGGAGGCGGCGTAGAGGGCGAGCAGGCTGGCGGGGCGCAGCAGCAGCCCGCCGGCGACGATCGGCAGGACGAGGGCGGTGGGCACGCACCAGGCGGGCAGCGCGATGGTGGTGAGGGCGAGCGCGGGGACGGTGAGGAGGAGGGCGGCGAGGGCGATCCAGTCGGAGCCGTCGCCGCGGAAGTAGTCCACCCCGGCTTTGCGCACGCTTGTGCGGGCCCGGTGCCATGCTTTGCGCATCCGTGCCGTCGGGGTCTCCGCACCGCCAGTCATTGCATCGTGACCTTATCCACCCATTCGGCGGTGCGTCGACTCACGCCGCGCCGACGCGGCCGGGAGCGGTACGTCCCGTGCGGCAGGGTCGGCCCCATATGTGAAATTCCTTCGCGTACGGGGCCGGAACGCTGCTAGGGATGGGGCATGACGACGGAGTTGCGAGTCCTGCGCGATGCCGATTTCGACGCCTGGTACGCCACCCTGGAGCTGGCGTTCGGCGGTGTTCCCGAGGCCCCCGAGGAAGCCGCCCTCTGGCGGGAACTGGCCGGGTTCGACCGGTCGATCGGGGCCTGGGACGGCGCGGAGGCAGTGGGTACGACCGGGGCGTTCGCGTTCCGGATCACGGTCCCGGGCGGGGAGCAGGTTCCCGCCGCCGGGGTGACGATGGTGTCCGTGCGGCCGACGCACCGCAGGCGGGGCCTGTTGCGGCGGATGATGCGGCGGCAGCTGGAGGACGTACGGGCCTGGGGTGAACCGCTGGCCGTCCTGACGGCCTCCGAGCCGGACATCTACGGCCGGTTCGGCTACGGCATCGCGACCCACTCGCTGAGCGTCCGTATCGATACGGCCCGGGTGCGGCTGTCCGTCCCGCCGGGCACGGAAGGGGTGCGGCTGCGCTTGTCGGAGCCCGGTGCGGCGCGCGACGCCTGCGAGGCGGTCTACGCACGCCGGGTAGCCGCCCGTCCGGGCATGCTCGCGCGGCAGCCGGGCTGGGAGGCCCTGCCGCTGCTGGACCCGGCGGGCAGCCGCGAGGGCGCGTCACCGCTGCAGTGCGTGCTCGCCGAGGAGGGCGGCCGGACCGTGGGGTACGCCCGCTATGCCGTGCGGCCGGACTGGGGCGACTCGGGCGCGAACGGGACGGTGCTGCTGCGCGACGCCGAGGCGCTGACCCCTGCCGCGTACGCCGCCCTGTGGCGCTATCTCCTGGAGACCGACCTGACGTCGCACCTGACCGCGCACAACCGGCCGGTCGACGATCCGCTGCTGCACCTGGTCAGCGACGTCCGCCGGTGCGAGGCGCGGGTCAAGGACTCGCTGCACGTGCGGCTGGTGGACGTGGGGGCGGCGCTCGCCGCGCGGAGGTACCGCAGCGCGGTGGACGTGGTGCTGGAGGTCGCCGACGACTTCTGCCCCTGGAACGCGGGGCGCTGGCGGCTGACGGGCGATCCGAAGGGTGCGTCCTGCGAGCGTACGGAGGACGCGGCCGAGCTGGCCCTGTCCGTGCGGGAACTGGGCTCGGCCTATCTGGGCGGGGTGTCGCTGGCCGCGCTCGCGGGGGCGGGCCGGGTGCGGGAGCTGCGCGAGGGCGCGCTGGAGGAGGCGTCGGCGGCGTTCGGCAGCGACGTGGCGCCGTGGCTGCCGCACGGCTTCTGATCTCCTCTTCCGGCTCCGACAGGCGGGTGACGGGCTGTCAGCGCTGCTGGCAGCCCGGGCACCAGAAGAGGTTGCGGGCGGCGAGGCCGGCGGTGCGGATCTCCTCGCCGCAGACGTGGCAGGCCATGGCGGCCCGGCGGTAGACGTACACCTCGCCGCCGTGGTCGTCGACGCGCGGCGGGCGCCCCATGGCCTCCGGGGTGTGCTCGGGCCGCACGGTGTCGATCCTGTTGTTGCGCACGCCCTCGCGCATCAGGGCGGCCAGGTCCGCCCACATGGCGTCCCACTCGTGGCGGGCGAGGTCGCGGCCGGTGCGGTACGGGTCGATGCCGTGCCGGAAGAGGACCTCGGCGCGGTAGACGTTGCCGACGCCCGCGACGACCTTCTGGTCCATGAGCAGGGCGGCGATGCTGGTGCGGCTGCGGGATATGCGCTGCCAGGCCTTGCCGGGGTCGTCGCCGGGGCGCAGCGGGTCGGGGCCGAGCCGGTCGTGCACCGCCTGCTTCTCGGCGCCGGTGATCAGGGCGCAGGCGGTGGGCCCGCGGAGGTCGGCGTACGACTCGGGGTTCGCCAGGCGCAGCCGGACGGTGTCGGTGGGCGGCGGCACGGGGGCGCCGCCGAGGGTGTACTTGCCGAAGAGGCCGAGGTGGATGTGGATCCAGTCGCCGCCGCCGAAGCCGAGGAAGAGGTGCTTGCCGTGGGCCTCGGCGGTTTCGAGGACGCGGCCGTCTATCAGCGCGGCGCCGTCGGAGAACTTGCCCTGGGGGCTGGTGGCCCGTACGGGTCGCCCCGCGAACAGGTCGCGGTGGTCCGCGGCGAGGCGGTGGATCGTATGCCCCTCGGGCACGGTCGTGTCTCCTGTGCGTGCGCTGTCGTCTGCGGGCGGCTGTTCTCGTGATCGCGCTGAACGCGCTCGTCCTCGAACGCCGGACGGGCTGGTCTTTCAGCCCGTCCGGCGTTCACGACGTGAGGTCAGCCCTCCTGCGGGTGGTGCGCCGGGATCGGCGGGAGCTCGCCCGTCTCCTCGTAGCGCGCCAGCATCTCGATGCGGCGGGTGTGCCGCTCCTCGCCGGAGTACGGCGTGGCCAGGAAGATCTCGACGAACTTGGTCGCCTCCTCCTGGGTGTGCATGCGCCCGCCGATGCTGATGACGTTGGCGTTGTTGTGCTCGCGGCCGAGCGCGGCCGTCTGCTCGCTCCAGGCCAGGGCGGCCCGGACGCCCTTGACCTTGTTCGCGGCGATCTGCTCGCCGTTGCCGGAGCCGCCGATCACGATGCCGAGGCTGCCCTCGTCGGCGGCGGTCCGCTCCGCAGCGCGGAGGCAGAACGGCGGGTAGTCGTCCTGGGCGTCGTAGATGTGGGGACCGCAGTCGACGGGCTCGTGGCCGTGGGCCTTGAGCCACTCGACGAGGTGGTTCTTCAGTTCGTAGCCGGCATGGTCGGAGCCGAGGTACACGCGCATGCGTCCGAGTGTGGCACGTCCGGGGACGGTGATCGGACAACAGGTGGGTGGTAACGCTGAGTGAACACAACGAATTGGATTCGGGTCTTCCTAAAGTCACCTTCGAAAAGTTCTAATGCGGGAACTCGTAACCCGAGAACCTAAGGAACAACCCGAAGGAACGTGCACATGAGCGCGACACCGCCGACCATGACGAAGGGGTCGACGACCGGCGATCCCGGCCACGCCCCGGAGGCGGGCGGGGACGGCCTGAAGGCCGGGCTCAAGAACCGCCACCTGTCCATGATCGCCATTGGCGGTGTCATCGGAGCGGGCCTCTTCGTGGGTTCGTCGTCCGGCATCGCCGCCGCCGGCCCCGGCATTCTCATCTCCTACGCCCTCGTCGGCGCGCTCGTCGTCTTCGTGATGCGGATGCTCGGTGAGATGGCCGCGGCCAACCCGACGTCCGGCTCGTTCTCCGCCTACGCGGACCGCGCGCTCGGCCGCTGGGCCGGCTTCTCGATCGGCTGGCTGTACTGGTTCTTCTGGGTCGTCGTGCAGGCGGTCGAGGCGACGGCGGGCGCCGCCATCCTCAACGGCTGGATACCGGACGTCCCGCAGTGGGCCTGGGCCCTGATCGTCATGGTCGTGCTGACGGCGACCAACCTCGCGTCGGTCAGCTCGTACGGCGAGTTCGAGTTCTGGTTCGCGGGCATCAAGGTCGTCGCGATCGCCGGCTTCGTGGTCATCGGTCTGCTGGCCGTCTTCGGCCTGCTGCCGGGCTCGGACAACCCGGGCGCCGGGCTGGACAACCTCACCGCGCACGGCGGCTTCCTGCCCAACGGTGCGGGCGCGATCCTCACCGGTGTGCTGATGGTCGTCTTCTCCTTCATGGGCAGCGAGATCGTCACGCTCGCCGCCGGTGAGTCCGAGGACCCGCAGCGCGCGGTCCGCCAGGCCACCAACAGCGTCATCTGGCGCATCGCCGTCTTCTACCTCGGCTCGATCTTCGTCGTGGTCAGCCTGCTGCCCTGGGACAGCAAGGAGATCGCGGAGAAGGGCAGCTACGTCGCGGCGCTCGACTCGATCGGCATCCCGCACGCCGGCCAGGTCATGAACGTCATCGTGCTGACCGCCGTGCTGTCCTGCCTGAACTCGGGCCTGTACACCGCCTCCCGCATGGCCTTCTCGCTCGGTCAGCGCGGCGACGCGCCGAAGTCGTTCGCCACGGTCAACAAGCGGGGCGTCCCGCAGGTCGCGATCCTCGCCTCGGTGGTCTTCGGCTTCCTGTCGGTGATCTTCAACTACGTGTGGCCCGACACCGTCTTCAAGTTCCTGCTGAACTCCTCGGGCGCGGTCGCCCTCTTCGTCTGGCTGGTGATCTGCTTCACCCAGCTGCGGATGCGCGGGATCATCCTGCGGGAGATGCCGGAGAAGCTGACGGTGAAGATGTGGCTCTTCCCGTACCTGACGTGGGCCACGATCGGCATGATCACGTTCGTGCTGGGCTACATGCTCTACACCGGTGGGGACAACCGCCAGACGGTGCTCGCCTCCTGCCTGGTGGGCGTGGTCGTCGTGGCGATCGGCCTGGTGCTGGACCGCCGTCACCGCGCGATGCAGCGCTAGCTCGCGCATAACGCAGCGGCCAGGGCCAGGTACGGCACGCCGACGGCGTAGATGATCGCCGAGCCGAGGGCCATCGTGCCCGCGGTGCGCAGGACCGAGCGGTCGGCGCCGCGGCGGGCGAGGGCGCCGACGACGGTCGCGGCGAGCAGCATGCCGAGGACGTAGCCGAAGGAGGGGAACGCGGCGCCGGAGCGGGCCTCGGCGAACCACGGCATGCCCGCGATGCCCGCGACGGCGTACAGGGCGAGCGAGAGGAAGCCGCGGCGGGCGCCGAGGGCGGTGCCGACGAGCAGGACCGCGAAGGTCTGGCCGCTGACCGGGACCGGGGAGCCGGGCACGGGGACGGCGATCTGCGCCGCGAGGCCGGTGAGGGCGGCTCCGCCGAGGATCAGGGCCGCGTCGCGGACCCGGGCGCGCCCGTCGGTCGCGGCGGGGAGCAGATCGGCGAGGACCGTACCGGTCCGGGGAACAGAGGCAGCGGCGGTGGCCATCGTTACTCCGCAGGTGGTGGGGACAAGTGACTTTGTGACGTTAGCCGAGGGCTCCCGGCCGGACAGCGCGCGGCAATGACAAAGGCGGGCCGTCCGCCTTGGAGACTTCCCAGCGCGGTTCCCGCCGCAGACGGAATTACGCGTGATGCTTGTCACTGGAATCCCTTGAGGCTTGGCTCCGGGCGCCTCCCCGGGAGAATGTGGAGTCACCTATATCTCTTTGCGCCCGCTTCTCGCGGCCGTGCGAAGACCCCCAGCGCTTTTCGCGCGGATCCGAGAGTACGAGCCCATGCACGACGCACCCCCCGCCGCCGATTCGCTCGCGGCCGAGAAAGAACCCCTGTCGGCCGGGCTCAAGCAGCGGCACCTCACGATGCTCGGACTGGGCGGCGTCATCGGCGCCGGCCTCTTCGTCGGCTCCGGGGCCGGCATCGCGGTCGCGGGCCCGGGCATCGTCGTGTCGTACCTGATCGCGGGCGCGCTCGCGATGCTGGTGATGCGCATGCTCGGCGAGATGTCCGCGGCGATGCCCGCCTCGGGCGCGTTCTCGGTGCACGCCGAGCGGGCGCTGGGCCGCTGGGCCGGCTTCACCGTCGGCTGGCTGTACTGGTTCCTGCTGGTGGTCGTGCTGGCCGTGGAGGCGACGGGCGCGGCGCAGATCGCGAACGGCTGGGTGCCGGGCGTCCCGCAGTGGGCCTGGGTGCTGATCTTCATGGTGGTCTTCACGGCCGCCAACCTCTCGGCGGTGAAGAACTTCGGCGAGTTCGAGTTCTGGTTCGCCGCGCTCAAGGTCGGGGCGATCGTCCTCTTCCTGGCGCTGAGCCTGCTGGCGATCTTCGGCGTGCTGCCGGACACCGAGGCGGTGGGCTTCTCCAACCTCACCGGCCAGGGCGGCTTCCTGCCCAACGGCGTCAGCGGCGTCGTCTCCGGCGTGCTCGCCGTCGTCTTCGCCTTCGGCGGCCTGGAGGTCCTCACGATCGCCGCGGCCGAGTCCGACGACCCGGCGCGCGCCGTCGGCCGTGCGGTGCGCAGCGCCGTGTGGCGCATCCTCTTCTTCTACGTGGGCTCGATGCTCGTCATCGTGACGCTCCTGCCCTGGTCGTCGATGCAGCCGGGCCGGAGCCCGTACGTGGCCGTGCTCGACCACATCGGCATCCCGGCCGCCGGGCAGATCATGAACATCGTCGTGTTCGTGGCCCTGCTGTCCGCGCTCAACGCCAACCTCTACGGCTCGTCGCGGATGGTCTTCTCGCTCGCCGAGCGCGGCGAGGCGCCCGCGGGGCTTTTGAAGGTGGCGGGCAACGGCGTGCCGCGGCGGGCCGTGATGGCGTCGGTGGCGTTCGGTTTCGCCTCGGTGATACTCAATCTGGAGTGGCCGGATTCGATCTTCCGGTACTTGCTGAACGCCGTGGGTGCGGTACTGCTCTTCGTCTGGGGCCTGATCGCGGTCTCGCAGCTGCGGCTGCGGCGGCGCATCGAGCGCGAGATGCCGGAGAAGCTCGCCCTGAAGATGTGGGCCTTCCCCTATCTGACCTGGGTCGCTCTGGCCGGGATGGCCGGCGTGCTGGTGCTGATGGTCACCGACGAGGGGGCCCGGCCGCAGCTGCTGTGGTCGGCCGCGGCGACCGCCGCGGTGCTCGTGGTGGCCTGGGTGCGCGAGCTCCGGCTGCGCCGTACGGCCTGACGGCCGGGCGGGAACGGCTCGTTCTCATCGCCTTCTGGCGAGATGTCAGGCACGCACAGTCATACCTGCGTCTGAATATCGGACAGCTCTGTCACAGGTGTTGTCCTGGGCGAACATGACCCCCACACTGAGGCCACTTTTCCGCTCTCACCCCACGGGACACACACGACCATGACTCGGACTTCTGCGACCTCCGCGCCCGAGCGCGCGGTCAGCGGCCAGGCGCCGGGCGGCACGGATCTGTCGCACGGCCTCAAGCAGCGCCACCTGTCGATGATCGCCCTCGGCGGGGTCATCGGTGCCGGCCTCTTCGTCGGCTCCGGGGCGGGCATCGCCGCCGCCGGTCCGGCGATCGTGCTCGCGTACGCGGCCTCCGGGCTGCTCGTGATGCTCGTGATGCGGATGCTCGGCGAGATGGCCGCGGCCAACCCGGCCTCGGGCACCTTCTCCGTCCACGCCGAGAAGGCGATCGGCCCGTGGGCCGGCTTCACGGCCGGCTGGATGTTCTGGGTCGAGCTGTGCGTGGGCATCGCCGTGGAGGCGATCGGCGCGGCGCACATCATGCAGTCCTGGTTCCCCTCCACGCCCTCGTGGATGTGGGTGCTGATCTTCATGGCCGTCTTCTGCGGGACGAACCTCGCGGCGGTCGGCAACTTCGGCGAGTTCGAGTTCTGGTTCGCGACGCTCAAGGTCGCGGCGATCGGCATCTTCCTCGTCCTGGGCGTGCTGGCGATAGCCGGCGTGCTGCCGGGCACCGAGGCCCCGGGCGCCGACAACCTCACCGGGCACGGCGGCTTCGTCCCCAACGGAGCGAACGGCCTGGTCGTCGGGTTGCTCGCGTCGGTCTTCGCGTACGGCGGCCTGGAGACGGTGACGATCGCGGCCGCGGAGTCCGAGCAGCCGGTCAAGGGCGTCGCCCAGGCCGTCCGCACGGCGATGTGGCGGATCGCCCTCTTCTACGTCGGCTCGATGCTGGTCGTCGTCACCGTCCTGCCCTGGAACGACAAGTCGCTGCTGACCGACGGCCCCTACGTCGCGGTCCTGAAGTACCTGGACATCCCGGCCGCCGGGCAGATCATGAACGTGATCGTGCTGGTCGCCCTGCTCTCCGCGATGAACGCCAACATCTACGGCGCCTCCCGGATGTCGCACTCGCTGGTCATGCGCGGCGAGGGCCCCCGCTTCCTGGCCCGCGTCAGCAACGGCGTGCCGCGGCTGACGGTGATCGCCTCCTCCGCCTTCGGCTTCTTCGCCGTCCTGCTCAGCTACTGGTGGCCCGACACGGTCTTCAAGTGGTTGCTGTACATGACGGGCGCGGCGGTGCTCGTGGTGTGGGGCTTCATCGCCGTCACACAGATGCGGATGCGCCGGCAGCTGGAGCGCACGGCGCCGGAGAAGCTCGTCGTGAAGATGTGGCTCTTCCCGGCGCTGACCTGGGTGGCCCTCATCGGCATCGTGGGCGTGCTGGCCCTGATGCTGCGCGAGGAGGACACCCGCGTGCAGCTGTACTTCACGGCCGGGCTCACCGGCGCCCTCGCCCTGATCGGCTACGTGCGACAGCGCGTGACGGCCGGGAAGCACTGACCGAGCGCTTTCGGTCACGCCACTGACCATCACCACACCCCCCACGAGGCGGGCTGGGTCCTGATCTTCAGGACCTAGCCCGCCTCGGTCTTTAGTCGGAGATCCACCGGGATGACGCCCCCCTTACGGCGCGTCAGATGCTCTTGCTGGTAACGTCCACTTGCAAGCTAATTGCAATAAGTCGGAGGGCTCGGCATGGCCATCTACACACTTCCTGAACTCCCCTACGATTACGCTGCGCTGCAGCCGACGATCGACGCGAAGATCATCGAGCTGCACCACGACAAGCACCACGCGGCGTACGTCAAGGGCGCGAACGACACCCTGGAGCAGCTCGCCGAGGCCCGTGACAAGGACCAGTGGGGTGCGATCAACGGCCTGGAGAAGAACCTGGCCTTCCACCTTTCCGGCCACATCCTGCACAGCATCTACTGGCAGAACATGTCCGGCGACGGCGGCGGCGAGCCCCTGGACAAGGACGGCGTGGGCGAGCTCGCGGACGCCATCGCCGAGTCCTTCGGCTCCTTCGCCAAGTTCAAGGCCCAGCTGAGCAAGGCCGCCGCGACCACGCAGGGCTCCGGCTGGGGCGTGCTCGCCTACGAGCCGATCAGCGGCAAGCTGATCGTCGAGCAGGTCTACGACCACCAGGGCAACGTCGGCCAGGGCTCGGTCCCGATCCTGGTCTTCGACGCCTGGGAGCACGCCTTCTACCTGCAGTACAAGAACCAGAAGGTCGACTTCATCGACGCCATGTGGGCCGTCGTCAACTGGCAGGACGTCGCGAAGCGGTTCGAGGCCGCCAAGCAGCGCGGCAACCTGCTGCTCGTTCCGTAAGGAACGGCTCCTGTCGTCCTGCTCGTGATCGTCTTCTCACCCTTCACGTGGCAGGCGGAGCAGGCCCCCGCCTCGCGGGGGCCTGCTCGTTTCGCGGCTCACGCGTGGCCGAACGCCTCGCCCGTCACCGTGAACCCCTTCGCGAGCCCCGCGTCGTGCAGCCGGGCGAGCCGCCCCGCGTCCCAGCACGCGAGCACCGCGAAGCGGTAGTCGGCCGTGGCCGTGCCGCCGGCCGCGACCCGTACGGTGCCGGTGAGCCGGTACGCGAACGCGGGCAGCACCCGCCGCCAGTCGGCGCTCCCCCACGCCCTGGGGAGCCTCACCTCGCGCCAGCCGCTGTCCGCGGGGTAGGCGGCGGCCGTTCCGGGCCCGTCGCGCCACCGCTCCAGCGCCTCGGCCCGCCAGCGGTCCAACTGCTCCGCGGCCGCGGAGCGCACGGCCGGGAGGGCCAGCAGTGCGTCCGCGTCCACGCGGTAGGGGGCGCCGGTGCCGCGCAGGTAGTGGCGCAGGGCGCCGGCCGAGCGGCGCCGGCCGAGCGCGGCCCGCGCGCCGGCCAGGGCCTGCCCGTACGCGCGCAGCAGCAGGTCGTACGGGCGTACGGGCCGCTCGGCGAACCTGCTCGCGAGCGGTGCGTCCGCGTCCGCCCGACCGCCGTCCCAGCCGATCGGCGACGTGACTCCGGTCTGCCCCATACCGGGACATTAAGGGAGACGGGGCCCATGCGCGCGTCGGCCGGCGCGCATCGCGCCCCGTCAGGGGCGCGGGGCTGTGCCGATCTGCGGCTCCGCCGCGTGGGCGCGACCAGCCACCGACGGCCCGCAGTGACAGAACCGCGCGCCGAGCAGGGCACTGCACTCAGTCGAAAATCGGGCCCTGGGTCCGCGTGCGCTTGATCTCGTAGAAGCCCGGCGTCGACGCCACCAGCAGCGTGCCGTCCCACAGCCGCGCCGCCGCCTCGCCCTTGGGGGCCGGGGTGACGACCGGGCCGAAGAAGGCGATCTGCCCGCCGTCCGCGCCCGGCACCGCGATCACGGGCGTGCCGACGTCCTGGCCGACCTTCGAGATGCCCTCGGCGTGCGAGGCGCGCAGCTCGCCGTCGAACGCGTCCGAGTGGGCGACGTCCGCGAGCTCCGCGGGCAGGCCCACCTCTTCCAGCGCGGCGACGATCGTCTCGCGGTCCCGCGGCAGGCCCTGGTTGTGGAAGCGGGTGCCGAGCGCGGTGTAGAGCGGGCCGAGCACGTCCTCGCCGTGCTTGGCGGCGGCCGCGATGCACACGCGCACCGGGCCCCACGCCTCGGTCCGCATGATCGTGCGCATCCGCTCGTCCATCGTGTCGAGCTTGTCCTCGTTGAGGACGGCGAGGCTCATCACGTGCCAGCGCACCTCGACGGGGCGGACCTTCTCGACCTCCAGCATCCAGCGGGAGGTCATCCAGGCCCAGGGGCACAGCGGGTCGAACCAGAAGTCGGCGGGGGTCTTCTGGGCAGCGGTCTTCTCGGCGGCGGTCACGCGGGTCTCCTCGGAAGGGCGATTCGTTCGCCGTTTCAACAAACACACCCCGTGCCATGATTCCGCTGTTGCCCGACACACACCATCCAGCTGAGGGAGTCCCGACGTGCCCGGTGAGAACCTGACCCGCGAGGAGGCCCGGGAGCGGGCCCGGCTGCTGACGGTCGACGCCTACGAGGTGGCACTCGACCTGCGGTCCGCGGTGGGGGCGGGACCGGACCACCGCACCTTCCGCTCGGTGACGACCGTGCGCTTCCGCTGCGCCGAGCCCGGCGCCGCCACCTTCGCGGACCTGCTGGCGCCCGCCGTGACGGCCGTCACGCTGAACGGCCGCGCACTGGACCCGGCCGTGGTCTTCGACGGCGCGCGGATCGCCCTGGACGGCCTGGCCGCCGAGAACGTCCTGGTCGTCGACGCGCAGTGCGCCTACAGCCGCACCGGCGAAGGCCTGCACCGCTTCGAGGACCCCGAGGACGGGGAGGTCTACCTCTACACCCAGTACGAGCCGGCCGACGCCCGCCGCGTCTTCGCGAACTTCGAGCAGCCCGACCTCAAGGCGCCGTTCTCGCTCACGGTGACCGCCCCGGCCGGCTGGACGGTCCTGGGCAACGGCGCGCAGGAGGGCGAGCCCGAGCCCGCCGGGGCGGACGCCGCCACCTGGCGGTTCGCGCCGACCCTGGCGATCTCGACCTACATCACGGCCGTCGTGGCCGGCCCCTACCACGTGGTCCGTGACCACTACAGCCGCAAGCTGCCGGACGGCACGGCCCTGGAGATCCCGCTGGCCGCGCTCTGCCGCAAGGGCCTGGCCCGGCACTTCGACGCGGACGACGTCTTCACCGTCACCAAGCAGGGCCTGGACTTCTTCCACGACCACTTCGACTACCCGTACCCCTTCGGGAAGTACGACCAGGCGTTCGTGCCCGAGTACAACCTCGGCGCGATGGAGAACCCGGGCCTGGTGACCTTCCGCGAGGAGTTCGTCTTCCGCGGCAAGGTGACGCAGACGGCCTACGAGGGCCGGGCCAACGTCATCCTCCACGAGATGGCGCACATGTGGTTCGGCGACCTGGTGACCATGGAGTGGTGGGACGACCTGTGGCTCAAGGAGTCCTTCGCGGACTTCATGGGCACCTTCTCCATGGTCGAGGCGACCCGCTTCACCAACGGCTGGATCACCTTCGCCAACCGCCGCAAGGCGTGGGCCTACCGCGCCGACCAGCTGCCCTCCACGCACCCGGTGACGGCCGACATCCACGACCTGGAGGAGGCCAAGCTCAACTTCGACGGCATCACGTACGCCAAGGGCGCCTCCGTCCTCAAGCAGCTCGTCGCCTACGCGGGCCGGGACGCCTTCCTGGAGGGCGCCCGGCGCTACTTCAAGCGGCACGCCTTCGGCAACACCCGGCTGTCGCACCTGCTGGAGGTGCTGGAGGAGACCTCCGGCCGGGACATGGCCGCGTGGGCGCGCTCCTGGCTGCAGACCGCGGGCGTCAACTCGCTCACGCCGCTCGCCACGTACGACGCCGCCGACCGGATCACCGAGCTCGCAATCCTGCAGGAGGCCTCCCCCGAGCACCCCGAACTGCGCCCGCACCGGGTGGCCGTGGGCCTCTACCGCCGCGAGGGCGCGGACGGCGCGCTCGTGCGCTACGCCGGCACCGAGGTCGACGTCGACGGGCCGCGCACGGTCGTGACCGGCCTGGCCGGGGCCGAGCGCCCGGAGCTGATCCTCGTCAACGACGAGGACCTCACCTACTGCAAGATCCGCTTCGACGAGACCTCGCTCGCCACGCTGCGCGCCCGCCTGGGCGACGTCGCGGACCCGCTCGCGCGCGCCCTGTGCTGGTCGGCGCTGTGGAACCTCACGCGCGACGGGCTGATGCCCGCCCGCGACTTCGCCGGCCTCGTGGAGCGGTTCGCCGGCGCCGAGAGCGAGGTCGGCGTGCTGCAGATGCTGCAGGCGTGGGCCCGCACCGCGCTGGTGCACTACGCGTCGCCCGAGTGGCGCGAGCAGGGCGGGCGCGAGCTCGCCGAGGGCGCGCTGCGCGAGCTGCGGCGCGCCGAGCCGGGCAGCGGCCACCAGCTGGCGTGGGCGCGCTTCTTCGCCCAGCTGGCCTCGGACGCCTCCCACCTGCAGCTGCTGCGCGGCCTGCTGGACGGCACCGCGCAGATCGACGGCCTGGAGGTGGACCAGGAGCTGCGCTGGGCGCTCCTGGCCGCGCTGGCCGGGCAGGGCGCGGCCGACGAGGCGGCGATCGCCGCGGAGCTGGCC
Organism: Streptomyces sp. URMC 127; assembly: GCF_051386535.1. Lineage (NCBI taxonomy): Bacteria > Bacillati > Actinomycetota > Actinomycetes > Kitasatosporales > Streptomycetaceae > Streptomyces > Streptomyces sp. URMC 127. The sequence goes on along the minus strand of NZ_JBPQTW010000035.1, from coordinate 19,809 downwards.
CGCGACAACACCGCCTCCGGCGAGCGGCACAGCGTGCGCTGCCTGGCGTCGCGGCCGTCCGCAGCGGTCAAGGAGGAGGCGTGGCAGGCGGTCGTCGGCTCCGACAAGCTCTCCAACGCCCTGGCCGAGGCCACGATCGCGGGCTTCGACCAGCCGGGTCAGCGGGAGCTGCTCGCGCCGTACGCCGAGCGCTACTTCGCGGTGATCGAGGGCATCTGGCGCGAGCGGTCCATCGAGTACGCGATGGCCGTCGTGCGGGGGCTCTTCCCGGCTCTGCAGGACGACTCCCGCACCCTCGGTGCGGCCGACGCCTGGCTCGCGGAGCACGCGGAGGCGCCGGCGGCGCTGCGGCGGCTCGTGCTCGAAGCGCGCGACGACCTTGCGCGTGCGCTGCGGGCGCAGGAGTGCGATCGCGCCGCGGAGTAACTCCGCGGCGTACGGGGTACGGTCCGGCTGCGGGGTGGTCCCGCGGCCGGGCGTTCCGGTTGCGGCGGGCCGGGCTTGGTCCGGCACCGCCGGACACGTTGCCGGGGGCTTCTCGCCGTTGCTGCGGGCACGAGATGCCGCCTGCAGCGGCACGAGCGGGGCGGCGCCCGGAGCTGCGGAGCCGGGGCACCGCCGTCGAACAACCCGTACTTCAGGGCCGCGTTGTCCGGAATTGTCGACGGGGCTGTAACACCGGGTTAGGGGCCGCCGCGGACGCGGGAACCTGCCGGGCATGAACTCCGACACTCCTCTCTCCCCGCGCCCCCTGCACCACCTCTCCGACGTCCGTCACCGTGTCATGACCGCACGTCAGCTGCGCGACCACGGTGTGTCCGGACCTGCCGCCGGGGAGCGCTGCCGCCCCGGCGGGCCCTGGCAGCAGCTGCTGCCCGGCGTCTTCCTGCTCCGCACGGGGCCCGCCACCAGCGAGGAGCGGCTGCACGCCGCCCTGCTGTACACGGTGCCGCGCACCCCCGGCTCGCCGGGCCCCGGCACCACCACCGCCGCGGCCCGGGAGGCGGCGGCCGGCCCGTACGGCCCCGCGATGATCACAGGGGCCGCGGCGCTGGCCCTGCACCGCTTCACGTCCGTGCCCCCGCTGCTGGCCCTCGACCACATCGACGTGCTCGTGCCGCGCACCCGCCGGCTGCGGACGACGGGCTTCGCCCGGATCGTGCGGGCCCACTCCCTGCCGCACCCGCAGCTGCTGACGGGCGTGCCCGTCGCGCCGGTGGCCCGGGCGGTCGCGGACGCGGTCGCGCAGCTGACCGACGCCTCCACGGTGCGCCGGCTGCTGGCCGAGGCGGTGCGCGGCGGGCACTGCGAAGCGGCTGCTGTCGTGAAGGAGTTGACGCAGGCGCGGCTGCTGGGCCGCTCCCACGTGGTGGACGCGGTGGACACGCTGCTGGCCGAGGGGCGGGCCGTCGCCGAGGGCCGGCTCTACGACCTGGTGCGCGACCACCAGCTGCCGGTGCCGCTGTGGAACGTGGACCTGAGGCTGCCCGGCGGCCCGCACCTGGGCCGGGTGGACGCGTTCTGGCCGGAGCACGGCGTGGCCGTGGAGATCGACGCGCGGACGCCCCGGCAGGACGACGAGGCGGTGTGGTCGGCGCAGTTCCGCAAGCGGGAGCACCTGGAGCGGCTCGGGATCATGGTCGTGCACGTCACGCCGAAGAAGCTGCGCGAGTCGCCGCAGCAGCAGGCCGCGGTGGTCCGTACCGCCCTGATGGCGTCGGCCGACCGCGACCCCGCCGCGTATCTGGTGGTGCTGCCCCGTTGAGGCCGTCTCAGCGGCGGGACAGCAGGAGTTCGGTGTTGCGGTCGGCGGGCGCGCCGCTGAGGGAGGTGTCGGATCCGGGGGCGTTGAAGGCGAGTTCGCGGTAGAGGGAGGCGAGACCGGTCTGGGAGAGGTCGCCGAAGTCGGTGCGGTAGGGGGCGGCGGACTCGATGAGGGTGGTGAAGAGCGAGACCGTCCCGTCGTGGTTGTCCGCGACCTCGATGACGCGCGCGAGCTGCGGGTAGTCGACGTGCGAGGCGGTGGCGATCTCCCAGAAGGTGCCGCGGGGGCGGATCCGGTTGCGGTGGCTGTGGCCGTTGATCCAGGCGAGGACGTTGCTGTGGTCCCGCAGGACGGCGATGAGCTCGTTGCCGTCGTGGCGGTCCTCGCCGGGTCTGGCGGGGTCGGGGGTGAGGTTGTCCATGCTCCAGCTGGGGTGGTGGCTGAAGACGAGCGCGTACTTGTCCTCGTAGCGCTTCAGGGTGCGCTCCAGCCAGCGCAGCTGACCGGTGCCGAGCGAGCCCTGGTAGTGGCCGCCGGGGTCGGTGGTGTCGAGGCTGATGCCGATGACCTTGTCGGAGATCTTGAAGGAGTAGTAGAGGTCGCCGGTGTCGAGGTTCTCGCGGGTGTAGCCGTGGCCGAGGGGGCCGCGGCCCTTGTGGCGCGGGTCGAGGTGGGCGGCGACGTACTGACGCGCTGTCAGCGGGACCCGCCGGGGGTCGGGCGTGACGGTGCGCATCTCCTTCTTGTGCTCCTTCAGCAGTTCCTCTATGCGCCGTCCCTTGGGGTCGACGCCCTTGGACTCGCCCTCCATCAGCCATTTGGCCTGGGCGGCGGAGACGATCTGCAGCTTCTTGTTCCCGGTCGCGGCCTCGGCGATGAAGCTGCCCGCGGCCGGGTAGCAGCCGCCGGAGAGGCCGTCGTGGTTGCCGTAGGTGGAGTACCAGGGGACGTTGAGGCCGGGGCTGTTGACCTGCCGGACGGCGGCGGCGAGGTAGCCGGGGATGCGCGGGAAGCCGGCCTGCTTGTCCTGGTCGCGCACGGCGCTCTCCGGCTGCCAGAACAGCTTCAGGCCGCTGTTCTGGACGCCCTCGTAGTGGCGCGGGTCACCGGTGTTGGGGGTCATGCGGCCGCCGCTCATGGCGGTCAGGAACCACTCCACCTCGATCTTGGCGTTCTCGTCGCCGTTGTCGCCGGTGGTGATGACGAAGGACAGCGGCGCGCCCGTCGCGGGGCCGTGCCGGAGCCGGTTGACGCGCTCGATGAGCGAGACGACGCCGGGCAGGGTCAGCGCCTCGTGCGGCCGCCACGCGCCGGGCTCGCCGGCCCGGAAGAACTCGTAGCGCAGCGGGTGCTGCACGTCCGTCAGGTGCAGGTCGGTGAACTGCACGAAGGACGCGAGCGTCGTGCGGCGGTCCTCGCGGCCGCGCTGGGGCTCGGCCAGCTCGGAGCGGACCTGCCGGGGCCAGCCGGGGCCGTCGCCGAGCCGCCGGTAGCCGCCGGTGCCGCGCGGGGCGGCGACCGACACGAGGGTGGTGCCGGCGCCGTTCGGGCCGTAGACGGACGCGGCCTCCGCGCCCGCGGAAGCGGCCGCCGCCGCTCCGGGCACCGGGTCGGCCGGCTGCGCCGCGGCGGGCAGGGGGTCGCCGCCCAGGGCCAGGCCGATGCCGGTGGCGGTGGTCACGGCGCCCGCTGCCGCGAGGAACGTACGGCGGTCGAGGCGGGCGTCTGCGGATCTGTCGGATCTGCGGTGCATAGCGGTCTCCCCGAGTGCGAACGCGAAGCGGGCTACGGGCTGCGGTGCGTGCCGGCAGCGATCCTTCCTACCGAGGATCGTTGGCAGCGGGGGTGACCTGGGCGTGAACGCGGCCGCAACGGCCGCCGCCGATCACCGCACATCGATCTTGGCGAATGCGAAGGGACATACAGCACTCGTCCCCTGGCGGGCTGACGCTCACTCAGCGTTCACCCTCGGGGGGAACACTGGGCAGGTTCTGGGGCCGCTGCTGTAGTCCGTTTGCCCTACAGCCTCTGAGCTGGGAGAACGCCCCTGACCGCTTCACGGCCTCCGTCACGCTTCCTCCCGAGTGGCGCATGGCGGGTTTACGCCATCCTTACCTTCCCGCTCCGACAACTCTCCCCAAACCCCCGTCACTTCCATAAAAGTGATCGGTCATCCGGCTCCGATTTCCGGACGTCCGCTGTTCAGCGGTGCCTTCACGTCAATTTCCAGCCAGGGATGGTCATGACCCCCGAATCCCGCACCCCCCGCTCCGGCGGATCCAGACGCACGGCTCGAATAGCCGTCGCGGCCTCCCTCGTGGCCGCGCTCTCGGCCGCGGGCGCCGTGCCCGCCTTCGCCGACGACCCGCTGCCCGCCCCGGGCCCGGTGAAGTCCCCGGCGGACAAGCTCGGTTCGCAGGACGCCGCCCTGCTCGCCGGCGCCAAGGCCGGCGGCGACAAGACGGTCACCATGATGATCGCCACTGCTCCCGGGCAGACCGGCCAGGTCACCGGCAAGCTCGGCGCCATCAAGGGCGCGTCCGTGGGCCGCACGGACGACAAGCTCGGCTACGTCCGGGCCACCGTGCCCACCGGCAAGGCCGACGCCGCCATCGCCGAGGCGCAGAAGCTGGGCTCGGTGCACGGCATCGACCTCAAGCAGAAGATCAAGCTGCCGGACCCGACGCCGCGCGCGGACGCGGCCGAGGGCGCCCGCGGCGCCAGGGCCGGCAGCTACCCCGGGCCCGGCAAGGACACCCCGGCGAAGAACCCCTACCAGCCGGCCTTCGAGACCGGCGCCGTGGACTTCGCCGAGGACCACCCGAAGGCCGACGGCCGCGGGGTCACCATCGGCATCCTGGACTCCGGCATCGACCTGGGCCACCCGGCGCTGCAGAAGACCACCACCGGCGAGCGCAAGATCACCGACTGGGTCACCGCGACCGACCCGCTCACCGACCAGGACGGCACCTGGCTGCCGATGACGTCCGACGTCTCCGGCCCGTCCTTCTCGTTCAACGGCCGCAGCTACACGGCGCCCGGCAACGGCGCCTACCAGGTCGCCCTCTTCCGGGAGAACGTGACCGCCGGCGGCGACATGAAGGGCGACCTCAACCGGGACGGCGACACCACCGACTCCTGGGCGGTCCTCTACGACAAGGCGAAGGGGACCGTCCGCGTCGACCTCGGCGACGACGGGAACTTCACCGACGACGAGGAGCTGAAGCCCTACAAGGACGGCTTCCAGGTCGGTTACTTCGGCAAGGACGACCCGAAGACGCCGATCGCCGAGCGCATCCCGTTCGTCGTGCAGATCCGCAAGGACGTGCCGATGGACCCCAAGGGCGGCGACTGGATCGGCAAGAAGGCCGACTTCGTCAACATCGGCGTCATCGAGTCCGAGCACGGCACGCACGTCGCGGGCATCACCGCGGCCAACGGCCTCTTCGGCGGGAAGATGAACGGCGCGGCGCCCGGCGCCAAGCTCGTCTCCTCCCGGGCCTGCACCTGGAGCGGCGGCTGCACCAACGTCGCCCTCACCGAGGGCATGATCGACCTCGTGGTCAACCGCGGCGTCGACATCGTCAACATGTCGATCGGCGGCCTGCCCGCGCTCAACGACGGCAACAACGCCCGCTCCGAGCTCTACACGCGCCTCATCGACACCTACGGCGTCCAGCTCGTGATCTCCGCGGGCAACAGCGGTCCCGGCGCCAACACCATCGGCGACCCCGGCCTGGCCGACAAGGTCATCAGCGTCGGCGCGTCCGTCTCCAAGGAGACCTGGGCGGCCAACTACGGCTCGGAGGTGAAGACCAAGTACGCGATGATGCCCTTCTCCTCCCGCGGCCCGCGCGAGGACGGCGGCTTCACTCCGACGATCACCGCCCCGGGCGCGTCCATCAACACGACGCCGACCTGGGAGGCGGGCGCGCCCGTCAAGGAGGCCGGCTACGACCTGCCGCCCGGCTACGGCATGCTGCAGGGCACCTCGATGGCCTCCCCGCAGGCCGCCGGCGCCTCCGCGCTGCTGATCTCGGCCGCGAAGCAGAAGGCCATGAAGCTCACCCCGGCCGACCTGCGCACGGCGCTGACCAGCACCGCCAAGCAGATCAAGGGCGTGCAGGCCTACGAGCAGGGCGCGGGCCTGATCAACATCGAGGACGCGTGGGAGGCGCTCCGCCACCGCGCCACGGCCCACGACTACACCGTGAAGGCCCCCGTCTCCACCGCGCTGTCCGGTGCGCTGAAGACGCCGGGGTACGGCACCGGCATCTACGACCGCGAGGGCGGCCTGAAGACCGGCGAGACCCGTACGTACGACGTCACGATCACCCGCACCTCCGGGCCGGACAAGGCCGTGTGGCACGAGCTGAAGTGGCGCAACAACGACGGCACCTTCAAGATCGAGGGCGACGACGAGGTCAAGCTGCCGCTGAACAAGCCCGTGACCGTCAAGGTCAGGGCCAAGGCGAAGACGGCCGGCCTGCACAGCGCGATCCTCACCGTGGACGACGACCGCACCGAGGGCATCGACAAGCAGGTCCTCGCGACCGTCGTCGCCGCGGAGCCCGTCGCCGCCCCCTCGTACGTGGTCAAGAAGACCGCCACGGCCGTGCGCAACGCCTCCACCTCGTACTTCGTCAGCGTGCCGAAGGGCGCGAAGACGCTGGAGGTCGCGCTCGGCGGCCTGGCCAAGGACAGCCAGACGCGGTTCATCGCGATCAACCCGTACGGCGTGCCGGTCGACCCGACCTCGACCGTCAACTGCTACCCGAACTACCCGAACCCGGCCAACACGTGCCGCCCCGACCTGCGCAGCTACGCCAACCCGCTGCCGGGCGTCTGGGAGATCGAGGTCGAGTCGCGGCGCACCTCGCCGCTGCTGGAGAACCCGTACACCCTGACCGCGACCGCGCTCGGCGTCACCTTCGACCCGGCGACGCAGACGGTGCCCGAGGCGAAGATCGGCACCCCGGCGGCCGTGTCCTGGAAGGCCGTCAACGGCTTCGCGGCCCTGGACGGCAAGCTCAAGGGCGGCCAGCTCGGCTCCTCGAAGATCGCCCGTCCGGTGATCAAGGAGGGCGAGAAGCAGGTCACCAAGGTCACGCTCGGCGCGGGCGTCAGCCGCTTCGACGCCGCGATCGGCGGCACCGCGGACGCCAAGGCCGACCTCGACCTGACCGTCTACAAGGACGGCAAGGCCGTGGGCTCCTCCACCAGCGGCGGCTCCGACGAGCTCGTGAGCCTGACCAAGCCGGCGGCGGGCGAGTACACCATCGAGGTCACGGGCTACTCGGTGCCCGCGGGCTCGACCGCCTACGACTACCGCGACGTGTACTTCGCGCCCTCGCTGGGCGAGATCAAGGTCGGCGACGGTGCGGCGGTCAAGCTCGGCGCCGGGCAGTCCGCGCAGGTCACGGCGGAGGTCGTGGTCGCGGGGGCGGCTTCCGAGGGGCGGTCCTTCTTCGGTGACGTGCAGCTGGTCAACGCGGCCGGGACGGTCGCGGGGAACGGCAGCGTGAAGATCGAGAAGGTCACCGGCTAGCCGTACGCACAGAGGGGAGGGGCGGGCGCACGGTATGGGCGCCCGCCCCTCGCGCGCTTCGAGTGCCCTTTCTTGCACCTCTGGGCGCTCCTACCGTGGCCCGCCTTCCGGGAGCAGATTCGTACGCCGGGTGCGCTTATGCCCCATTCGATGCGGTCTGCGGACCTCGCCGTCGAAGGGACGGACACGCCATGGCACAGGACCCCCACTCCCCCGTCTCCAGCGAACCTCCGGCGGGCCTGCTGCCCGCCGACGGACAGCCCGTCTTCCAGCCGCCCGGCGCGGGCGAGGGCGGCGAGCCCGCCCCGGGCAGCTCGACGGGCACCGAGCCCGTCGAGGGCTACCGGCTCCCGGAGGCGCCCGAGGCCGCCGACGGCTTCGGCGGCCCCCTCCCCGACATCGGCGAGGCCTCCTTCGGGCCGCTGACCGGCCCCGAGACCGTCCACCCGCCGGACGACCGGGTGCAGATCACCAACACCTGCCTCTACCCCTGGCGCGTGCACTGCTTCCTGGAGATCACGGCCGCCGACGGCAGCGCCTGGCTCGGCACCGGCTGGTTCATCGGACCGCACACGATCGCCACCGCCGGGCACGTGGTCTTCATCAAGAACAGCGGTGTGCCCGGGCGGGACGGCTGGGTCCGCAGCATCAGGGTGTGGCCCGGGCGCAACGGCAGCACGATCTGCTACGGCCCGGTCGTCAGCACGAGCTTCCGGTCGGTGACCGGCTGGACGGCGAACGGCGACGAGAACTACGACTACGGCGCGATCATCCTGCCCACGGACCTGGGCGCGCAGACCGGCTGGTTCGGCTTCGGCGTCTGGTCCGACGCGGACCTGCTCCAGGTCACCGGCAACATCGCCGGCTATCCGGCCGACAAGCCGTACGCCACGCTCTGGTACGACGCGCGCCGCATCGACTCGGTGGGCCCGCGCAAGGTGTACTACGACATCGACACCTTCGGCGGGCAGAGCGGCAGCTCCGTCTACCGGATCATCGGCAACGACCGGTACGGGGTCGCCGTCCACGCGTACGGCGGGGCCCGGGTGAACTCCGGGACCCGGATCACCACGCCGGTCTACAACAACTTCGTGGCCTGGAAGGCGTGACCCGACCCGTATGACCGAGCGCTCATGAGCATCCCCTCCGCGCCCGCCGGCGTGATCCGCGGCACGGTCCGCGACGCCGCGGGCGCGCCCGTCGCCGGCGCCCGCGTGGCCCTCACCGGCGGGCCGGTGCCGGTGCCCGACATCGCGGCCGTCACCGGCGGCGACGGCCGCTTCGCGCTCACCGCCCCGGCCGCGGGCACCTACACCCTCGTGTGCCGCGGCGACGGCGGCACGGCGACCGCCCGGGTGCGGGTCCCCGCGGCCGCCGCCGCCCGCCCGGCCGAGGTCCGGGTGGAGCTGCGCCCGACCTGACGGCTCCCCGCACAAAGGATTGGACTTTTGGGGCGGGTCTCATCACATGATGGAACCGGCGCGCCCGGGCGGCTCGTCCCTGGCAGCAGGTTGCATGTGATGTACATGAGTAGGGAGCCCTCATGAGGATCGGAATCGTCGGAGCCACCGGGCAGGTCGGCGGAGTCATGCGCAAGATCCTCGCCGACCGGGCCTTCCCGGTCAGCGAGCTGCGCCTGTTCGCCTCGGCGCGCTCCGCCGGGTCCGTCCTCCCCTGGCAGGACAAGGAGATCACGGTCGAGGACGCCGCCACGGCCGACTACTCCGGCCTGGACATCGTGCTCTTCTCCGCCGGCGGCGCCACCTCGCGGGCCCTGGCCGAGAAGGTCGCCGGACAGGGCGCCGTCGTGATCGACAACTCCTCGGCCTGGCGCATGGACCCCGAGGTGCCGCTGGTCGTCTCCGAGGTCAACCCGCACGCGGTCAAGGACCGCCCCAAGGGCATCATCGCCAACCCGAACTGCACCACGATGGCCGCGATGCCCGTGCTCCGCCCGCTGCACGAGGAGGCCGGCCTGACGGCCCTCGTCGCCACCACCTACCAGGCGGTGTCCGGCTCGGGTCTGGCCGGCGTCGCCGAGCTCGACGGCCAGGTCCGCGCGGTCGGCGAGCGGGCGCCCGAGCTCACCCACGACGGCGAGGCCGTCGCCTACCCCGAGCCCGGCGTCTACAAGCGCCCCATCGCCTACAACGTGCTCCCGATGGCCGGCTCGATCGTGGACGACGGCCGCTTCGAGACCGACGAGGAGCAGAAGCTCCGCAACGAGTCCCGCAAGATCCTGGAGATCCCGGGCCTGAAGGTCTCCGGCACCTGCGTCCGCGTCCCCGTCTTCTCCGGCCACTCCCTGCAGGTCAACGCCCGCTTCGAGCGCCCCATCGGCGTCGAGCGCGCCTACGAGCTGCTGAAGGACGCCCCGGGCGTCGAGCTCTCGGAGATCCCCACCCCGCTGCAGGCGGCCGGCAAGGACGCCTCCTACGTGGGCCGCATCCGCGTGGACGAGACCGTGGAGCACGGCCTCGCGCTCTTCCTCTCCAACGACAACCTCCGCAAGGGCGCCGCGCTGAACGCGGTGCAGATCGCGGAGCTGGTGGCGGCCGAGCTGCGCGGCTGACGCCGGCGGGCACCCCGTCCGGGGCCGGGCACCCTCCGGGGTGCCCGGCCCTTCGCGCTGGTCCGGTGACCTTGGAGCACCCCTCGTGGAAGGATGGCCGGAAAGTCGCGAAGTTAAGGAGATGCCCAGGTGCCTGGAACGAATCTGACCCGCGAAGAGGCGCAGCGGCGGGCGGCGCTGCTGACCGTCGACTCGTACGAGATCGACCTCGATCTGTCCGGCGCGCAGGAGGGGGGCACCTACCGCTCCGAGACCGTGGTGCGCTTCGACGCGGCCGAGGCGGGCGCGGAGACGTTCATCGATCTGGTGGCGCCCGCGGTGCACGAGGTCGTGCTGAACGGGACCCCGCTCGATGCGGCCGAGGTGTTCGCGGACAGCCGGATCGCGCTGACCGGCCTGGTCGCCGGCCGCAACGAGCTGCGGGTCGTCGCGGACTGCGCGTACACCAACACCGGTGAGGGCCTGCACCGCTTCGTCGACCCGGTCGACCAGCAGGCCTACCTCTACACGCAGTTCGAGGTGCCGGACGCGCGGCGTGTCTTCGCCTCGTTCGAGCAGCCCGACCTGAAGGCCGTGTTCACCTTCACCGTGAAGGCGCCCGAGGGCTGGACGGTCATCTCCAACTCGCCCACCCCCGAGCGGCCGGACGACAACGTCTGGCGCTTCGCGCCGACGCAGCGGATCTCCACGTACATCACGGCCCTGATCGCCGGCCCGTACCACAGCGTGCACAGCACGTACGAGAAGGACGGCCGCAGCATCCCGCTGGGCATCTACTGCCGTCCCTCGCTGGCCGAGTTCCTGGACGCGGACCACATCTTCGAGGTGACGCGGCAGGGCTTCGACTGGTTCGAGGAGAAGTTCGCCTACGCCTACCCGTTCCCCAAGTACGACCAGCTGTTCGTGCCGGAGTTCAACGCGGGCGCGATGGAGAACGCCGGTGCGGTCACCATCCGCGACCAGTACGTCTTCCGCTCGAAGGTGACGGACGCCGCGTACGAGACGCGGGCCGAGACCATCCTGCACGAGCTGGCCCACATGTGGTTCGGCGACCTGGTCACCATGGAGTGGTGGAACGACCTGTGGCTGAACGAGTCGTTCGCCACCTTCACCTCGATCGCCTGCCAGGCCTCCGCCCCCGGCTCGCGCTGGCCCCACGCGTGGACGACCTTCGCGAACTCCATGAAGACCTGGGCGTACCGGCAGGACCAGCTGCCCTCCACCCACCCGATCATGGCCGACATCCGCGACCTGGACGACGTGCTCGTCAACTTCGACGGGATCACCTACGCCAAGGGCGCGTCCGTGCTCAAGCAGCTCGTCGCCTACGTGGGCGAGGACGCGTTCTTCCGCGGCGTCCAGGCGTACTTCAAGGAGCACGCCTACAAGAACACGCGCCTCGCGGACCTGCTCGGCGCGCTGGAGAAGACCTCCGGCCGCGACCTGACCACGTGGTCGAAGCTGTGGCTGGAGACCGCCGGCATCAACGTCCTGCGCCCGGAGATCGAGACCGACGCGTCCGGCGTCATCACCTCCTTCGCCGTCCGCCAGGAGGCGCCCGCGCTGCCCGCCGGCGCCAAGGGCGAGCCGACGCTCCGGCCGCACCGGATCGCGATCGGCCTCTACGAGCTGCAGGGCGGCAAGCTCGTCCGCACCGAGCGCGTGGAGCTCGACGTCGACGGCGAGCTGACGCCCGTCGAAGCCCTCGCCGGCAAGGCCCGGCCGGCCGTCGTGCTGCTCAACGACGACGACCTGTCCTACGCCAAGGTCCGCCTCGACGACCAGTCGCTCGCGACCGTCACCGCCCACCTCGGCGACTTCACCGAGTCCCTGCCGCGCGCCCTGTGCTGGGCCTCCGCGTGGGACATGACCCGCGACGGCGAGCTCGCCGCCCGCGACTACCTCGCGCTCGTCCTCTCCGGCATCGCCAAGGAGTCCGACATCGGCGTCGTCCAGTCGCTGCAGCGGCAGGTCAAGCTCGCCCTCGACCTCTACGCCGCCCCCGAGTGGCGCGCCACCGGGCTCGCCCGGTGGACCGAGGCGACGCTCACGCACCTTCGGTCCGCCGAGCCCGGCAGCGACCACCAGCTCGCGTGGGCGCGGGCCTTCGCCGCCACGGCCCGCACGGACGAGCAGCTCGACCTGCTGCAGGGGCTCCTCGACGGCACCCGCACGATCGACGGCCTCGCCGTCGACACCGAGCTGCGCTGGGCCCTGCTGGGCCGCCTCGCGGCGACCGGCCGCGCGGACGAGGCCGCGATCGCGGCGGAGCTGGAGCGGGACCGGACCTCCGCCGGCGAGCGGTACGCGGCGGCGGCGCGGGCCTCCCGGCCCACGGCCGAGGCGAAGGACGCCGCGTGGAAGTCGGTCGTGGAGTCGGCCGCCCTGCCCAACGCCGTGCAGGAAGCCGTCATCGGCGGCTTCGTCCAGTCGGACCAGCGGGAGCTGCTCGCGCCGTACGCGGAGAAGTACTTCGCGGCGGTCAAGCCGGTGTGGGAGAGCCGCAGCCACGAGATCGCACAGCAGATCGCGGTCGGGCTGTACCCGGCGCTGCTCGTCTCCCAGGAGACGCTGGACGCGACGGACGCGTGGCTGTCCTCGGCCGAGCCGAACGCGGCGCTGCGGCGGCTGGTGATGGAGTCCCGCTCGGGCGTGGAGCGGGCGCTCCGGGCGCAGGCGGCAGACGCGGCCGCGGGCGCGGCGAGCTGACGCTCGCTGCGCGACGGTTCCCCCGTCCGGGGGAGGTGAGGGGTGCCGGGTGCGCACCCCTCACTTCCCGCCGCGGCGGCGATCAGCCGAAGCGGCGGTATCCGGCGGTGCCGGGCGTCCTCCGGACCGGGATCGGGTCAAGGGTGCGGCGCACCCTTGGAACCGCCGCGACGGCGAGAAACCACCGCGGCGCGGTCCGGCGGTGCCGTACGGGCTCAGCCGAGTCCGGCACCGCCGGTCAACGCCGTTGTGGCTGATCGCCGCCGCGGCGGGGTCAAGGGTGCAGGCGCCCTTGACCCCTGGCCCGTCCGGAGGACGTACGGCACCGCCGGACCGCGCCGTTTCGGCTGATCGCCGCCGCGGCGGAATCAAGGGTGCGCCGCACCCTTGACCCCTGGCCCGTCCGGAGGACGTACGGCACCGCCGGACCGCGCCGTTTTGGCTGATCGCCGCCGCGGCGGGGTCAAGGGTGCGCCGCACCCTTGACCCGGTGGCCTCAGGCCTGCTCCGCGCGCGCCGCGCGTCGGGCCAGGAGCGCCGCGCGGCGCTCGTCGAACTTTGTCGCCTGGTCGTCCAGGCCGCTCATGAACAGGCCCAGTTCCTCCTGGGCGCGGAGGCCGTCCGGGCCCAGGCCCGTGATGTCCAGGACCTTCAGGAAGCGCAGCACCGGCTGCAGGACGTCGTCGTGGTGGATGCGCAGGTTGTAGATGCCCCCGATGGCCATCTGCGCGGCCGCCCGCTCGAAGCCGGGGATGCCGTGCCCCGGCATCCGGAAGCCCACGACGACGTCGCGGACCGCGGCCATCGTCTGGTCCGGGGCCAGCTCGAACGCCTTCCCGAGCAGGTTGCGGTAGAAGACCATGTGGAGGTTCTCGTCCGTGGCGATGCGGGCGAGCATCCGGTCGCAGACCGGGTCACCGGAGTGGCGGCCGGTGTTGCGGTGCGAGATCCGCGTGGCGAGCTCCTGGAAGGCGACGTACGCCACCGAGTGCAGCATGCTGTGCCGGTTGTCGGATTCGAAGCCCTCGCTCATGTGGGACATCCGGAACCGCTCCAGGGCGACGGGGTCGACGGCCCGCGAGGTGAGCAGGTAGTCCCGCATGACGATGCCGTGGCGTCCCTCCTCGGCCGTCCAGCGGTGCACCCACGTGCCCCAGGCGCCGTCGCGGCCGAAGAGCTGGGCGATCTCGTGGTGGTAGCTGGGGAGGTTGTCCTCGGTGAGCAGGTTGACGACGAGCGCGGTGCGGCCGATGTCGGTGACCTTGGACTGCTCGGGGGCCCAGGCCTCCCCGCCCATGACGCCGTCGAAGTCGCGGCCCTGGCTCCAGGGCACGTACTCGTGGGGCATCCACTCCTTGGCGGCCTTCAGGTGCCGGTTGAGCTCGGTCTCGACGACCTCTTCGAGCGCGTACAGCAGGCGGCTGTCGCTCCACACGGCCCGGGCATGGTGGCGGAGGGGGGCGATGGTCACGGACAGCTCCAGGGGAAGGATCGTACTTACGGCTGCGTAGGTTACGACACCGTAGGTTAAGCGGGCCGTAAAGCGAAATCCCTCCTTCCGGAAATGAGGCCGGAAACACACGCGGGAACACACGCGCAAAAGCCCGGTGCCCCCGGTCCTGGAGAGGACCGGGGGCACCGGGCTGAAGCGGAAGGGCGGGGCGGCTAGCGCGTGCGCGGGTGGTGGGTGTCGACGGTGTGCGGGTTGTCCGAGTGCCTGGCGGCGACCATCGTCAGGCCGGCGATCACCAGGAAGAGGACGATCGGCGCGGCGACGTAGAGGCCGAGCGTGTTGATCACGCTCAGGCCCGGACCCGGGTCGTCACCGTCGTCGCGGGTGAGCGCGAACGCGGGGGACGACATCAGCAGCATCAGCAGCGTGCCGGCCGAGATGGCACCGGCTCGCACGGCGTTCTTGTTCTTAGTGCTCACGGCCTCAAGATATCGGGAGCATAAGAGCCCCGCGCGCCCGGGGGTGGGGCTAAGCCCCGGGCCAGGCCCCCGCTCGCGCTCCCACCTCGGCCATCAGGGCCCGCAGCCGGGGCGAGGCCATCAGCTCCTCCAGGGACAGCGGGCGCCCGCCGGGCCCGGCGACGGGCAGCCGCCAGTTGGGGTACTCGTCCCACGTGCCGGGGACGTTCTGCGGGCGGCGGTCCCCGACGGCGTCCGGCAGCCAGACGCCTATCAGGCGGGCGGGGGTGCGCAGCAGATAGCGGTGGACGGCGAGCACGAACGCCTCCACGTACTCCTCGCCGCGATCACCGCGCCGCCCCTCCGGCAGGAGCCCGAGCCGTTCGAAGAGCTCCAGCCACTCCCCCACCTCGCGGGCGTCCTCCCGCTGCTCCTCGGCGAGCGGCCGGGTGAGCAGCCCCAGCCGGTGGCGCAGGCCCACGTGGTCGCCGGTGAGCCGGGCGGCGGTGCTGGGCAGGTCGTGGGTGGTGGCGGTGGCCAGGCACCCGGCGCGCCACCGGCCGGGCGGCAGGGGCGGGGCCGGCTCGGCGGCGTAGTCCCGCTCGAACCAGAGCACCGACGTGCCGAGCACCCCGCGCTCGGCCAGTTCCTCCCGGACGCCGGGCTCGACCGTGCCCAGGTCCTCGCCGACGACCGTGGCGCCCGCGCGGTGCGCCTCCAGGGCGAGGACGCCGAGCATGGCCCCGGGGTCGTAGCGGACGTACGTGCCGCGCGTGGGTTCCGCGCCCTGCGGCACCCACCACAGCCGGAAGAGGCCCATGACGTGGTCGACGCGCAGGCCGCCGGCGTGCCGCAGGAGGCCGCGCAGCAGCTCGCGGTAGGGGCGGTAGCCGCTGGCCTCCAGGGCGTCGGGGCGCCAGGGCGGCAGGCCCCAGTCCTGGCCCCGGGGGC
The DNA here is from genome assembly GCF_051386535.1 of Streptomyces sp. URMC 127. Taxonomy (NCBI): domain Bacteria; kingdom Bacillati; phylum Actinomycetota; class Actinomycetes; order Kitasatosporales; family Streptomycetaceae; genus Streptomyces; species Streptomyces sp. URMC 127. Next base: position 4,353 of record NZ_JBPQTW010000035.1, on the reverse strand, counting down.
TGAAGGCGTCGGGCGGCGCGCCGACGGACATGCCGGCGGCGAAGGCGTCCTGCTGCGCCCAGGTGTCCGCGCCGGAGGGGTGGACGCCGACGGCGAGGTCGTGGACGAGGCCGACGCGCATGCCGGCGGCACGGGCGGCGCGCTGGGCGGCGGCGAGCTGCTCGTCGGTGAGCCAGGCGAGCCAGCGGTGGAAGCCGATGGGGCCGGCCAGCTCGGCGCGGGCGCGGGCGGTGGCGGCGGAGCGCGGGTCGGCGAGCCCGCCGGGCCACGAGCGCCAGTGGGGGCCGTGCACCTCGGCGAGGGCGTTCCAGGTGCAGTGGTCCTCCAGGGCGCGGCCCTGCTCGGTGACGAAGGCGTCGTAGGCGGCGCGGCGGGCGGGGGCGAGCGGCACGGAGCGGACGAGCTCCAGGGCGCGCCGCTTGAGCTCCCAGGTGGCGTCGCGGTCGATGAGCTCGCCCTTGTCGAGCACGGCGTCGCGCAGGGCGGCGGCCCGGCCGAGGAGCGCCCCGGCGCGCTCGCGCGTCTCGCCGGTGAGCAGGGCGAACTCGGGCACGTCCGTGACGCGCAGGTGGACGGGGTCGGGGAAGCGGCGGGACGAGGGCCGGTAGGGCGAGGGGTCGGTGGGGGCGCCGGCGGCGCCGGGCACAGCCGCGTGCAGGGGGTTGACCTGGACGAAGTCCGTGCCGAAGGCGCGGGCCGACCAGGCGGCGAGCGCGGTCAGGTCGCCCAGGTCGCCCATGCCCCAGGAGCGGGCGGACAGCAGGGAGTAGAGCTGGACGAGGAAGCCGTGGCCGCGGACGGGCGGGGCGGGCAGCCGGTCCGGGGCGACGATCAGGGGCGCGGCGGCGGAGCGGCCGTCGGGGGCGTGGGCGCGCAGCAGGTGCGTGCCGAGCGGGAGCGCGCCGGGAGGCCGGGTGCCGTCCAGGACCAGGACGGCGCCGTCCTCCGTCTCCACGCACGCCTCGGTGCCCTGCGGCAGCGCCGGGAGCGCGCCGCGCCCCGCGCGCACGACGACCGTGGCGGGCAGGAGTCTGCGCCGGTCCGCTTCCTCGCGCGCGGCGAGGGCCTCCCGCGCGGCGGCGGGCGTGGCGGCGTCGACGCCGAGCGCGGCGAGGACGGCGACGACGGTGTCCTCGGGCACCTCCACGGTCCGGCCGGGCGCGGGGGCGTAGGACGTCGCGATGCCGTGCAGTGCGGCGAGCCGCGCCCTGGCCGTGAGCACGTCGGCCATCACCACCTCCGCAGGTGTCCGTGCCGAAGGCCGTACCCGCCGCCGGGCGGCGGGACACCACTCGAATTTCCGTTCACCCGCGGACGTCGGGCTTTCGGCGTCGACGCGCCGGGCAATACAGGCACTTCGGTCAGGTGCGTTGACACGTTCAGCGGCTGGTGATGGGCTCGCCCCCGTCCGGAGTACCGCGAGGCGAGGGAGACGGCCGTGCACTTCCGGGGCAGCGACTCCTCACCCGGCGGCCACGGGCCCGTGCGCCCCCGCCGCGCCGGGGTGACCGTCCTGGCGGCGGCCCTGCTCAGCGGCCTGCTGGCGGGCGCGCCCGGGGCCTTTGCGGCGCCCGGCCCGGGTGATGCCGCCGCTGCCGCGCCCGACCCGCAGAGTGACGGCGCGCTGCCGCCGGTGTGGCCGCGGCCCCAGGCGGCGCGCGCGCTCGGCTCGTTCGTCCCGGCCGGTGACGAGGTCACGCTGATGACGGAGCCGGGCACGGACCCGTACGCGGTCGAGGCGCTGCGCGACGTGCTGCGCGCGGCGGGCGCCCGTACGGTCGTGGACGCGGCCCCCGGCGGGACGCCGCCCCCGAGCGGGCTGATCGTCTACGCGGGCGGGCGGGGCGCCGAGGAGGCGCTGCGGGCGCTGGGCGCGCCGGAGGCCGGGGACCTGCCGGCCGGAGGCTACCGGCTGGCGGCGGGTCAGGTGGCGGGCCGGCCGACGGCGGCGCTCGCGGGCGCGGGCGACGACGGGCTGTTCCACGCGGTGCAGACGCTGCGTCAGCTGGCGGTGGAGCGCGGCGGCACGAAGGGCTTCGCGGGGGCGGTGGTCCGCGACTGGCCGGGGACGGCGGTGCGGGGCCTGTCCGAGGGCTTCTACGGCGAGCCGTGGTCGCGCGAGCAGCGGCTGGCGCAGCTGGACTTCATGGGCCGCACCAAGCAGAACCGCTATCTGTACGCGCCGGGCGACGACCCGTACCGGCAGGCCCGCTGGCGCGCCGCCTACCCGGCGGCGCAGCGCGAGGAGTTCCGGGAGCTGGCCGAGCGGGCGCGCCGCAACCACGTGACGCTGGGCTGGGCGGTGGCTCCGGGACAGGCGATGTGCTTCTCGTCGGCGGAGGACCTGCGGGCGCTCAAGCGCAAGGTGGACGGCATGTGGGCGCTGGGCTTCCGGGCGTTCCAGCTGCAGTTCCAGGACGTGAGCTACAGCGAGTGGCACTGCGGGGCGGACGCGGACGCGTTCGGGTCGGGGCCGAAGGCGGCGGCGAAGGCGCAGGCGAAGGTGGCGGGCGCGCTGGCGGAGCACCTGGCGGCGAAGGGAGCGGAGGCGGCCCCGCTGTCGCTGCTGCCCACCGAGTACTACCAGGACGGGCGGACCGCGTTCCGGCGGGCACTCGCCGAGCGGCTCGACCCGCGCGTGGAGGTGGCGTGGACGGGCGTCGGGGTGGTGCCGAGGACCATCACGGGGAGCGAAATCGCCGACGCCCGTGCGGCGTTCGGGCACCCTCTGGTGACGATGGACAACTATCCGGTCAACGACTTCGCGCAGGACCGTATCTTCCTCGGCCCGTACACCGGCCGCGAGCCGGCCGTCGCGGCCGGCTCCGCCGCGCTGCTGGCCAACGCCTCGTCCCAGGCCGCGGTCTCGCGGATCCCGCTGTTCACGGCGGCCGACTACGCCTGGAACCCGCGCGGCTACCGCCCCCAGGAGTCGTGGCGGGCCGCGGTCGACGACCTGGCCGGGCCGGACGCGCGCACGCGGGAGGCGCTGCGGGCGCTGGCGGGCAACGACGCGTCGTCGGTGCTCGGCGGCGACGAGTCGGCGTACCTGCGCCCGCTGCTGGACGCCTTCTGGGCCGCCCTGTCGGGGACGGACGCGGCGGCGCGGGACGCGGCCGCGGACCGGCTGCGGTCGGCCTTCGGCACGATGCGGGACGCGCCGCGGCGCCTGTCGAAGGACTTCGGCGACGAGGTCGGCCCGTGGCTCGCGCAACTCGCGCGGCACGGCGAGGCGGGTGCGCGGGCGCTGGACATGCTGCTGGCGCAGGCGCGCGGCGACGGCGCGGAGGCCTGGCGGGCCCAGCTGGACGTGCAGCGGCTGCGCGAGCGGATCAAGGACAGCCCGGTGACGGTCGGCAAGGGCGTGCTCACGCCGTTCCTGGACAAGGCGCTGGCGCGCGCGAACGGCTGGACGGGCGTGGACCGGCCGGTGCGCTCGGCGGGCGCGGCGACCGACGGCGACCCGGCCACCGCGTTCACGGGCGCCGCGGGCGAGCCGCTGACCGTACGGCTGGACGGGCCGCGGCCGCTGACGGCCGTCACGGTGCTCACCGCCCCGGCGCCGGGCGCGCGCGGCACGGCCTGGGCGCACGACGCCGCCAAGGGCTGGCAGCCGCTGGGCGCGGTGTCCGACGGCGGCTGGACGCAGCTGCCGGGCAAGGGTCTGAAGGCGGACGCGCTGCGGGTGGTGTGGGACGGGGAAGGAGGGGCCCCGCCGCCCGTCCACGAGATCGCCCCCTGGTTCGCGGACACGCCCTCGGCGGACGTCGAGCTCACGCGGAGCGAGGCGGACGCCGAGCTCGGCGGGGCCCCGGCGGCGGTGGACGTACGGATGATCAACCGGCGGCCGGAGCAGGTGCGGGAGAAGCTCGTCGTGCGGGCGCCCGACGGCGTGCGGGTCACGGCCCCGGCCGAGGTGAGCGTGGCGCGCGGCGGCGTCGCCACGGCCCGGATCGAGCTGGCGGTCCCGGCGGGCGGCCCGGCCCGCACCTTCACCGTGCCGGTGCGCCTGGGCGACCAGGAGCGCACGCTGACCGTGCGGGCCTGGCCGCGGGCCGGCGGGCCGGACCTCGCGCGCGGTGCGGCTCTGAGCTCCCCGGGCGGGGACGTCCGGCAGCTGGAGCTGGCCCGCCCCGTACGGCTGGGGCGGCTGGTGCTGCACTGGCGGGAAGAGCGGGACGGGCGGGGCGGCGAGGAGGCCGCCGGCTACCGCGTCCAGGTGTCCGCGGACGGCCGCACCTGGCGCGAGGCCGCCCGGGGCGCGGGGGCCGGCGGGACGGAGACCGTGCGCATGGACGCACCGGACACCCGCTTCGTACGCCTCCACCCCCTGCAGGGTGCCCCCGGAACCCC
>NZ_JBPQTW010000034.1:0-45335 GCF_051386535.1 Streptomyces sp. URMC 127 | reverse complement strand
CCGCCGCCCTGCGCCGCACCGCGGCCCGCCTCGTACGCCCGCTGCGCCGCAAGGCCGCCGAAGCCGCCGGAGCGCTCCGCCCGTCCCGGCCCGCAGCCACGCCGCACGAGCCGCCGCAGCCCGCACCCCTGAAGCCGCTGCGCCCCCGCGCCTCCGCCCGCGCCACCGCCGGCGGCGGCCTGGCCGTACGGCTGCCCCAGGCGGGCGTCACGGGCGAGCGGCTGACGCTCACCGCCCGCCTGCGCGGCACCGACGGCACCGCGGAGGGCGAGCGCATCGAGCTGCCCCTCACCCGCCCCGCGACCGGCAAGGGCCCGCTCACCGCCACCCTCGACCGGGCCGCCACCACGCTCGCCGAGGGCCGCTGGGACTTCTTCGTCGAGCGCGCCGACGACCGCAAGCGCGCCCGCGTCGCCGCCGACCTGGTCGAGACCGCCCGCCTGCTGACCCTGCCCCTCGGCCGCGACGCCGAAGGCCACGTCACCGCATGGGTGCCCTACGTCACCGCCGCCGGCTCCCTGACCCTGCGCACCTGGCGCCGCCCGGCGCACGCCGAACTCGACGCGATCGCCGTCGGCGAGGACTCCCTCACCGTCACCGCCACCGTGCACGGCACGGCGGCGCCCCTCACCTCCGCCGCACGCCTCGTGCTCCTGTCGCCCGAGGACAGCTCGTACGACGTGGAGGTGCCGCTCACCGTCCTCGGCGAGAGGCAGCTGAGGTGCACCGTCCCCTACGAGCTGCTCTTCGCCCGCCGCGGCACCGCACACGACGTCCGGCGGCTCGTCGTGCGCCCCGCACCCGCGGAACCGCACATCCCCCTCGGGCGTCTCACCGGCGACGACGTCGACCGCAAACGCACCGACGTCCACCCCGCGCGCACCCTTCAGCACCCCGTGCGCGGCACCGTCGCCGTCCGCCCCGTCTTCGACCCGGAGAACGATCTCACCCTTGACGTAAACGACGTGACTCAAGCCACAATGTAGCCTGCACAGGCAACCGAAATCCCTCCCAACGGTCTTAACCGACGGATCGGACCGGGCCGGCGAGGCGTCCGGCCGAGGGGAGACCCGTACACCCAGGCCAGGGGGAAGGACGGACGCGCCGCCCGCTCGCGCCGCGCACACACCGCCATGAAGATCTCTTTCCTTTTGCAGAACGCCTACGGCATCGGCGGCACGATCCGCTCCACCTTCAACGTCGCCGGCGCGCTCGCCGCCCGGCACGACGTGGAGATCGTGTCCATCCACAGGACGGGCGGCACGCCCAAGCTCCCCCTGCACCGCAAGGTGAAGCTGGTCCACCTGATCGACACCCGCGCCGAGACCGGCGCCGACCGGGACAACCCGCTCCTGGAGCAGGACAGCGCCCACATCCCGCCCGTCGAGGCCAAGGGCGCCCACTTCAGCGCCCTCACCGACAAGCGCGTCGCCGAGCACCTCGCCCGCACCGACGCCGACGTCGTCATCGCCACCCGCCCCGGCCTCGTCATGTACCTGGCCGAGTTCGGGCAGGACCGCTACCTGCGCATCGGCCAGGAGCACCGGATCTACGGCACCCACGAGCCGAACATCCGCGCCGCCCAGGACCGCGCGATCCCCCGCCTCGACGCCCACACCGCCGTCTCCGACGCCGACGCCGCGACCCACCGCGAGCACTTCCCCGGCATCAAAACCAAGCTCGTCGCGCTGCCCAACGGCGTCCCCGCCTCCGAGGTCGAGCCCTCCGACGGCAACGCCAAGCTCGTCGTCGCCGCCGGCCGCCTCATCCCCGTCAAGCGCTACGACCTCCTCGTCAAGGCGTGGGCCACCGTCGCCGCCACCCGCCCCGACTGGAAGCTGCGCATCTACGGCCGCGGCCCCCAGCAGGCCAAGCTCCGCGAGCAGATCGACCAGCTCGGCCTCGCCGACCACATCACCCTGATGGGCGCCCACTCCCCCATCGAGACCGAGTGGGCCAAGGGCTCCATCGCCGCCGTGACCTCCCGCGAGGAGTCCTTCGGCATGACGATCGTGGAAGCCATGAACTGCGGCGTCCCCGTCGTCGCCACCGACTGCCCGCACGGCCCCGGCGAGATCATCAAGGACGGCCACGACGGCCTCCTCGTCACCAACCTCGACAGCGACGCCATCGCCAAGGGCCTCCTCAAGCTCATCGAGGACGACGAGCTGCGGCACACCATGGGCAAGAACGCCCTCGTCTCCGCCGAGCGCTACCACCCCGACGCCATCGCCCGCCGCTACGAGGAGCTCATCGACAGCCTCGGCGGCCCCCGCGACGGCTCCGCCCCCGCAGCCGCCCCCGCGGGCTCCGGCACCACGGCCGCCGCCAAGCCCGCCCCGGTGCCCCTGTCCAAGATGCTGCGCCGTACGGCCGGCAAGCTGCTGCGCCCGCTGCGCCGCGGCGTCGCCAAGCCGTCCACCCCGCCGGTGAAGGCCGCGATCAAGGAGATCGTCCGCAAGCCGCTGCGCTGCACCGCCTCCTGCCGCGTCGACGCCGAGGGCAACATCCACGTCTCCGTCGACCGCAAGGGCCTCTCCGGCGAGAAGCTCTCCCTCACGGTCACCCGCCGCAAGGAGGGCAAGCCGGTCAGCGTGCCCCTCCAGCCCCCGGCCGGCCCGCAGGCCCCCTACACGGCCGTCCTCGACCGCAAGCAGCTCCGCCTCGGCGAGGGCCGCTGGGACCTCCACGTCGTCCGCGGCGACGACGGCGCCCGCCGCCGCGTCGTGTCCCACCTCGCCGAAGGCCGCGGCCTGGTCGAGCTGGAGCCGCTGCCCGACGCCCCGTTCACCTGGTGGGTGCCCTACCCGACCGTCGACGGCTTCCTCGCCCTGCGCGCCTGGAACCGCCCCGTCCACGCCGAGGCCCGCACCCTCCGCCAGGACGAGACCGCCTTCACCGTCGAGGGCACCCTGCACGGCGCCGCCTTCGCCGACGGCGCCGAGCCGGTCCTCGTCGCCACCCCGCGCACGGACACCGCCGAGCGGGTGACCGCCCAGGTCACCGCCGTCGACAGCACGACCTTCCGCGTCACCGTCCCCTACGCCGACCTGCGGCACGCCCGCGGCACCGGCGAGGAGAACACCGTGTGGGACCTGGCCCTGCGCCTGACCCCCGACGGCGAGCCGGTCAAGGTGGCCCGCCTCATCGGCGACATCGTCGACCGCAACAAGACGGACCTGTACCCGAAGATCGACGGCATCAAGCCGTACTTCACGGTCAACAGCGACCTGGCGGTCAGCTGCCCGGCCGCATAGCAACGATGGCGGGGCAAGCCGTCAGGCCTGCCCCGCCATCGATGTGCTTCAGCAGCAGCCCGGGCCGGGCAGCGACCTCTTGTTCCGAGCGGCAAGATTCCGCGCCGCCAGCTCGGAATCGGCGGGGTAACCCACCTCTTCCAGCGTCAGCCCGTGCGGCCGCACCACATGCACGGCAGAATCCCGCACCCGCGCCGCCAGGACCTTCCCCGGCCAGTCCACCGGCCGGTGCCCGTCCCCGACGAACAGCAGCGCGCCCACCAGCGACCGCACCATGTTGTGGCAGAACGCGTCCGCCCGTACGGTCGCCGTGATCACGCCGGACGCGTCCCGCTCCCAGCTCAGCTGCTGCAGCGTGCGGATCGTCGTCGCGCCCTCGCGCCGCTTGCAGTACGCGGCGAAGTCGTGCTCGCCGATCAGCGCCTTCGACGCCTCGTTCATGGCGTCGACGTCCAACGGCCAGTCGTGCCAGAGCACATGACCCCGCAGCAGCGGGTCGACGCCGCCGTGATGGTCCGTCACCCGGTAGGCGTAGCGCCGCCAGATCGCGGAGAAGCGCGCGTTGAACCCGGCCGGCGCCTCGGCGACCTTCCACACCCGTACGTCGTGGGGCAGCCGGCCGGCGAGCCGCCGCAGCAGCTTCTCCTCGTGCTCGGCCCACACCTCGGCCGGCAGGTCGACGTGCGCGACCTGGCCCCGCGCGTGCACCCCGGCGTCGGTACGGCCCGCGACCGTCAGCTCGTACGTCTCCTTGGACCGGGTCACGGTCCGGATCGCGTCCTCCAGCTCGCCCTGCACCGTGCGCTGGCCCTCGCGCTGCTTGGCCCAGCCGGAGAAGTCCTTGCCGTCGTACGACAGGTCCAGCCGCACCCGTACGTGGCCGGGTGCCACCTCGTCACTCACCAGGGGTTCCTCTCAGAAATGCGGGACGGGCCCCCCCCCGGGAAAGGGGCGGGCCCGTCACTGACACGCATCAGCGATGTCAGGCGTCCTTCGACTCCTCGGCCGGAGCCTCGGCAGCGGCCTCGGCCTCCTTGACCGCACGCTTGGTGGCGGCCTCGGCCTCGGCGACGGTCGCCTTCTTGGCGATCTCGCCCTCGACCAGCTCGATCACGGCCATGGGCGCGTTGTCGCCACGGCGGTTACCGATCTTGGTGATGCGGGTGTAGCCACCCGGACGCTCGGCGAAGCGCGGAGCGATCTCGGTGAAGAGCACGTGCACGATGCCCTTGTCCGTGATCGTCTGCAGCACCTGGCGACGGTTGTGGATGTCGCCCTTCTTCGCCTTGGTGATCAGGCGCTCGGCGACCGGACGCAGGCGGCGGGCCTTGGCCTCGGTCGTCGTGATGCGGCCGTGCTCGAAGAGCGACTTGGCGAGGTTCGCCAGCATCAGCTTCTCGTGCGCGGCACCGCCGCCCAGACGGGCACCCTTGGTGGGACGCGGCATGGTGTTTCTCCTAGGTGTCTGCCCCGGCCGTATCAGGTACCGGAGTCAGTATCCGAGCGGGCGGTTGCCCGTCGGAGATCCAGGGCAAGCCCTGGAGGGCCCGCGCCCCGTAAGGGGCGCGGGGAACTGCGCGACCAGCCGAAGCGGGCCTGCAGCCAAAACCGATCAGTACTGCTCGGTCTCGACGAACCCGGCGTCCGCGTCGTCGTCCGCGCCAAACGCGTCGGCGGCGGCGGTCGGGTCGAATCCGGGCGGGCTGTCCTTGAGGGCCAGGCCCATGCCGGCCAGCTTCGCCTTGACCTCGTCGATCGACTTCGCACCGAAGTTGCGGATGTCGAGCAGGTCGGCCTCGGAGCGGGCGACGAGCTCACCCACGGAGTGGATGCCCTCGCGCTTGAGGCAGTTGTAGGAGCGGACCGTGAGCTCCAGCTCCTCGATCGGCAGCGCCAGGTCGGCGGCAAGGGCGGCGTCCGTCGGGGACGGGCCCATGTCGATGCCCTCGGCGTCGATGTTGAGCTCGCGGGCCAGACCGAACAGCTCGACCAGGGTCTTACCGGCGGACGCCATGGCGTCGCGCGGGCGCATGGCCTGCTTGGTCTCGACGTCGACGATCAGCTTGTCGAAGTCGGTGCGCTGCTCGACTCGGGTCGCCTCGACCTTGTAGGTGACCTTGAGGACCGGCGAGTAGATGGAGTCGACCGGGATACGGCCGATCTCCTGGCCCACCTGCTTGTTCTGGACGGCGGAGACGTAGCCGCGACCGCGCTCGACGGTCAGCTCCATCTCCAGCTTGCCCTTGGCGTTCAGGGTCGCCAGGACCAGGTCGGGGTTGTGCACCTCGACGCCGGCCGGCGGGGCGATGTCGGCGGCGGTGACCAGACCCGGGCCCTGCTTGCGCAGGTACATCACGACCGGCTCGTCGTGCTCCGAGGAGACGACCAGCTGCTTGATGTTCAGGATGAGGTCGGTGACGTCCTCCTTGACGCCCGGCACGGTGGTGAACTCGTGCAGAACGCCGTCGATGCGGATGGACGTGACCGCCGCACCCGGGATCGAGGAGAGGAGCGTACGACGCAGGGAGTTGCCGAGGGTGTAGCCGAAGCCCGGCTCGAGCGGCTCGATCACGAACCGCGAGCGGAACTCGTCGACGACCTCTTCGGTCAGCGAGGGGCGCTGAGCGATCAGCATGCGATGAATCCTTCAGTCATGGACACCCACTATTTGATGTCCTGAGGTACTACAAGGGTACGGGCGGCACGGCTCGAAGGAGCCGTGCCGCCCACACCCTCAAGGCAGCAGCCGAAGCCGCGCAGCGTCAGACGCGGCGACGCTTCGGGGGGCGGCAGCCGTTGTGCGGGGTCGGGGTGACGTCCTGGATGGAGCCGACCTCGAGGCCCGTCGCCTGGAGCGAACGGATGGCGGTCTCACGACCGGAGCCCGGGCCCTTGACGAAGACGTCAACCTTGCGCATGCCGTGCTCCTGCGCGCGACGCGCGGCCGACTCGGCGGCCATCTGCGCGGCGAAGGGGGTGGACTTGCGCGAGCCCTTGAAGCCGACGTGGCCGGCGGAGGCCCAGGAGATCACGTTGCCCGTGGGGTCGGTGATCGAAACGATGGTGTTGTTGAACGTGCTCTTGATGTGCGCGTGGCCGTGAGCGACGTTCTTCTTTTCCTTGCGGCGCACCTTCTTGGCAGCGCCCTGACGACCCTTGGGGGGCATGTCTTACTCCTGATGGAGGGAGGTGGTCGGTCCTACAGCGAAGACCGCTGGATTGCGGGGGTTCCGGGGGTGGTCCCCCGAAAACCCGCGGCGTCCGCTGCGGACTACTTCTTGCCCGGCTTCTTCTTGCCGGCGATGGCGCGACGCGGGCCCTTGCGGGTACGAGCGTTCGTGCTGGTGCGCTGACCGTGAACGGGCAGGCCACGGCGGTGACGCAGACCCTGGTAGCAGCCGATCTCAACCTTGCGGCGGATGTCGGCCTGGATCTCGCGACGGAGGTCACCCTCGGTCTTGAGGTTGGCGTCCACGTACTCGCGGATCTTGACCAGGTCCTCCTCGACCAGGTCACGAACGCGGGTGTTCGGGTTCACACCGGTCGCGGCGAGGATCGTCTGCGACTGGGTACGGCCGATACCGAAGACGTAGGTGAGTGCGATCTCCACGCGCTTGTCGCGCGGGATGTCAACACCGGAAACGCGTGCCATTCAATGGCTCCAGATGTTCTCGGGGGTCTGACACAGAGCCGCTCCCGGTCGCCGTACTAGGTACGTCCCGGGTCCCCGGCCCCCACCGGAGGTGCCGTCGGTGATCGATCACCGGACGGGCTCTGCGTATGTACGTTTTTTGCTCGCGTCGCGCGAAGAAACTGCGGAGTGCAGGTTCTGCGTCAGCCCTGGCGCTGCTTGTGGCGCAGGTTGTCGCAGATGACCATGACCCGGCCGTGGCGGCGGATCACCTTGCACTTGTCGCAGATCTTCTTGACGCTCGGCTTGACCTTCATGGGTGTGAGGTTCTCCGGGTCAGTGCCGTCACCCCACGGGCGTGGGGCGCCGACAAGATCTACTTGTAGCGGTAGACGATCCGGCCACGCGTCAGGTCGTACGGAGAGAGCTCCACGACGACCCGGTCATCCGGAAGGATGCGGATGTAGTGCATCCGCATCTTGCCGCTGATGTGCGCGAGGACCTTGTGACCGTTCTGGAGCTCCACCTTGAACATCGCGTTCGGCAGAGACTCGATCACGGTGCCCTCGATCTCGATGGCACCTTGCTTCTTGGCCACGCTTCGCCTTTCGAATCGGCTACCTTGATCAACTCTCGTATGTGCGTACCAACGGCACGAAGGCATGCGGATACACGAGAGCCGACGCGTCAGTCTACGTCAGGGCAACCCGAAAGACTAATCCAGGGGTGACTGCCCCGCCGCAGTGATCCTTAAGCGGAGGTCAGGCCAGCGGGTCCGGGGCCGCCGTGACGCCGTATTCCGCCAGCTTCGCCTTACCGCCGTCGACCGCCGTCAGGACCAGCGGCCCCTCCTCCGTCAGAGCGACGGAGTGCTCCCAGTGGGAGGACCAGGACATGTCGTCCGTGAGGACCGTCCAGTCGTCCTCCAGGACGTGCGTACGGGCCGTGCCGAGGCTCACCATGGGCTCGATGGCGATGCAGAAGCCCGGGACCAGCTTGGGGCCCTTGCCGCGCTTGCGGGAGACGTAGTTCAGCAGGTGCGGATCCATGTGCATCTCGGAGCCGATGCCGTGGCCGCCGTAGTCCTCGATGATCCCGTACTTGCCGGTGGCCGGGCGGGGCTGGCGGCGGATGTAGCCCTCGATGGCCTTGGAGATGTCCACCAGGCGGTTGCCGTTCTTCACGGCGGCGATGCCGGCCCACATGGACTCCTCGGTCACCCGGGAGAGCTCGATCAGCTCGGGAGCGTGACCGGTGCCCACGAAGGCCGTGAAGGCGGCGTCGCCGTGCCAGCCGTCCACGATGGCGCCCGCGTCGATCGAGATGATGTCCCCGTCCTTGAGGACCGTCTTCTCGTCCGGGATGCCGTGGACGACGACCTCGTTCACCGAGGTGCAGATCGTGGCGGGGAAGCCGCCGTAGCCGAGGAAGTTCGACTTGGCGCCGTGCTCGGCGATGACCTTGCGGGCGACCTCGTCCAGGTCCTTGGTCGTGGCACCGGGCACGGCCGCCTCCCGGGTGGCCGCGTGGATGGCGGCGACGACCAGCCCCGCCTCGCGCATCTTCGCGATCTGCTCGGGGGTCTTGATCTCGACCATGGGGTGCCTTTCTGGGGACTGCGGTCCGACTCGGGTAACAACACTACGGCCGCGGTGCCCCTGCGGGGCGCCGCGGCCGTGGCTCATGGCTGCAAAAGGCTCAGTCGCTGGAGAGAGCCGCCATCGCGCGCTCCGTGACCTCGTTGACCTTGCCGAGGGCCGAGATCGTCACCACGAGGCCCTGGGCCTTGTAGTAGTCGATGATCGGCTCGGTCTCGCTGTGGTAGACCTCCAGCCGGCGGCGGACGGTCTCCTCGCTGTCGTCCTCGCGCTGGTACAGCTCGCCGCCGCAGGCGTCGCAGACGCCCTCCGCGGCCGGCGGGTTGTAGATCACGTGGAAGATGTGGCTGCTGTCCTTGCGGCACATCCGGCGGCCGGCGATCCGCTTGACCACCTCGTCCTCCGGGACCTCCAGGTCCAGGACGGCGTCCAGCTTGAGGTCGTCGGCCTTGAGGATGGCGTCCAGCGCCTCCGCCTGGGCCAGGTTCCGCGGGAAGCCGTCGAGCAGGAAGCCGCCGGCGGCGTCCGCCTGGTCCATGCGGTCCTTGGCCATGCCGATGGTGACCTCGTCCGGCACGAGTTGGCCGGCCCGCATGTACTCCTGGGCCTTCTGCCCCAGGGGCGTGCCCTGGCTGATGTTCGCCCGGAAGAGGTCGCCCGTCGAGATGTGCGGGATCGCGAGGTTCTTGGCGAGGTACGCGGCCTGCGTACCCTTGCCGGCGCCGGGCGGCCCGACGAGGACGATTCGCATCAGCGGAGGAACCCTTCGTAGTTGCGCTGCTGAAGCTGGCTCTCGATCTGCTTCACAGTCTCCAGACCGACACCCACGATGATCAGGATGCTGGTTCCCCCGAACGGGAAGTTCTGGTTTGCGTTGAGTGTGACCAGTGCCACCGTGGGCACCAGGGCGATCAGGCCCAGGTAGAGAGAGCCCGGCCACGTGATGCGGTTCAGCACGTAGCTCAGGTACTCCGCGGTGGGACGACCGGCCCGGATACCCGGGATGAACCCACCATACTTCTTCATGTTGTCGGCAACTTCTTCGGGGTTGAAGGAGATGGCGACGTAGAAGAACGCGAAGAACACGATCAGCAGGAAGTAGGTGACCATGTAGATCGGGTGGTCACCCTTGACCAGGTTGCGCTGGATCCATTCCGCCCAGTCGGCCTTGGAGCCGGTGAACTGCACGAGCAGGGCCGGAATGTAGAGCAGCGACGAGGCGAAGATGACGGGAATCACACCCGCCTGGTTCACCTTGAGCGGGATGTAGGTGGACGTGCCGCCGTAGGAACGACGGCCGATCATGCGCTTGGCGTACTGCACGGGGATCCGGCGCTGGGCCTGCTCGACGAAGACCACGAGCGCGACCATCGCCAGGCCGCAGAGGATGACCAGCGAGAACTCCAGCCAGCCGCCCATCAGGCTGCCCTGCAGCTTGATCGCCCAGAGGGCGGTCGGGAAGCCGGCGGCGATGGAGGTGAACATCAGGATCGACATGCCGTTGCCGATGCCGCGGTCGGTGATGAGCTCACCGAGCCACATGATCAGACAGGTGCCGGCGGTCATGGTGATGACCATGACGACGGTCGTGAAGATCGACTGGTTGGGAACGATCTGGTTCCCGACGGTGCAGCCCCCGAACAAGGCACCGCTGCGGGCAGTGGCCACCAGGCCGGTGCCCTGGAGGACGGCAAGAGCCACGGTCAGATAACGCGTGTACTGCGTGATCTTTGCCTGCCCCGACTGGCCCTCCTTCTTGAGGGCTTCCAGCCGTGGAATCACGACGGTCAGGAGCTGCAGGATGATGCTCGCCGTGATGTACGGCATGATCCCGAGCGCAAAGATCGTGATCTGCAGCAGCGCGCCACCGCTGAACATGTTCACGAGGCCGAAGAGGCCCTGACCGCTCTTGGTCTGGTCCATGCACATCTGGACATTGCGGTAGTCGACGCCCGGCACCGGCACATGAGCACCGAGCCGGAAGAGCACCATGATGCCCAGCGTGAACAGCAGCTTCTTGCGCAGGTCGGGCGTCTTGAACGCCCGGGCGAACGCGGTGAGCACGGTGCCTCCTGCGCCTCTCACGCAGCCACGCGAGAGGTGACGGTCTTGAGGATCGACGAATACTTATCAGCCAAAATCCGCGGGCACAGGGGCCGCGCGGAGATTAACAGTGCACGCCACCTTACCGGCGACCGTGCCCCCCTTGGAACGACCAACCGGGGATGCCCCTTTTGGGACATCCCCGGTTGTCAGTTCAACGAGCTCAGACGAGCTCGGTGACGGTGCCGCCGGCAGCGGCGATCTTCTCCTTGGCGGAGGCGGAGACGGCGTCGACCGTCACCTGCAGCGCCACGGAGATCTCGCCCTGGCCCAGGACCTTGACGAGCTGGTTCTTGCGCACCGCGCCCTTGGCGACCAGGTCGGCCACCGTGACCTCGCCACCCTGCGGGTAGAGCGCGGCCAGCTTGTCCAGGTTCACGACCTGGAACTCGGTGCGGAAGGGGTTCTTGAAGCCCTTCAGCTTCGGGAGGCGCATGTGGAGGGGCATCTGCCCACCCTCGAAGCGCTCCGGAACCTGGTAGCGGGCCTTGGTGCCCTTGGTACCACGACCGGCCGTCTTACCCTTCGACGCCTCACCACGACCGACACGGGTCTTGGCGGTCTTGGCGCCGGGGGCGGGACGGAGGTTGTGGACCTTCAGCGGGTTCTGCTCCGCCATGTCAGTCGACCTCCTCGACCGTCACGAGGTGGCGGACGGTGTGCACCATGCCGCGGATCTCGGGACGGTCCTCCTTGACAACCACGTCGTTCAGGCGCTTGAGCCCGAGCGAACGCAGGGTGTCGCGGTGGTTCTGCTTGCTGCCGATGTAGGACTTGACCTGCGTGACCTTGAGGCGAGCCATTACGCACCCACCCCTGCACGCGCCCGCAGCAGAGCGGCGGGAGCAACGTCCTCCAGCGGCAGACCACGACGGGCGGCGATCTCCTCGGGACGGGACAGTCCCTTGAGGGCCTCCACCGTGGCGTGCACGATGTTGATCGGGTTCGACGAACCGAGCGACTTCGACAGGATGTCGTGAACGCCGGCGCACTCGAGCACGGCACGCACCGGGCCACCGGCGATAACACCGGTACCGGGGGAAGCCGGCTTGAGCAGGACGACGCCCGCGGCCTTCTCGCCCTGGATCGGGTGCGGGATGGTGCCCTGGATACGGGGGACCTTGAAGAAGTTCTTCTTGGCCTCTTCCACGCCCTTGGCGATGGCAGCCGGAACTTCCTTGGCCTTGCCGTAACCGACACCCACGGTGCCGTCACCGTCGCCCACCACGACCAGCGCGGTGAAGCTGAAGCGACGACCACCCTTGACAACCTTGGCGACGCGGTTGATCGCGACTACGCGCTCAACGTACGCGGTCTTCTCGGCGGCAGCGCCACCGTCACGGCCCTTCCGGTCCCGCCGCTCGCCGCCACCGGCACCGCTTCCGCGGCGCTGGGGTCCAGCCATTGGATTTACCTCTCTCTGTTACGTCCGCTAGCTCCGGAACCGGGGCTTAGAACTTCAGCCCGGCTTCGCGGGCGGCGTCCGCCAGAGCGGCGATGCGCCCGGCGTACTGGTTGCCACCGCGGTCGAACACGACGGCCTCGACACCGGCGGCCTTGGCACGCTCGGCGACCAGGGCGCCGACCTTCTTCGCCACGGCGCTCTTGTCGCCCTCGCCACCACGGATCGAAGCGTCCAGGTGGGAGGCCGACGCCAGGGTGTGGCCCTTGAGGTCGTCGATGACCTGAGCGGTGATGCCACGGTTCGAGCGCGTCACGACGAGACGCGGGCGCTCGGCCGTACCCGACAGGTTCTTGCGGATGCGGATGTGGCGGCGCGCCTTGGCAGCGCGCTTGTACGCGTCGCCCTTGGCGATCTTCACACCGTATGCCATGGCTTACTTACCAGCCTTTCCGACCTTGCGGCGGATGACCTCACCCGCGTACTTCACACCCTTGGCCTTGTAGGGGTCGGGCTTGCGAAGCTTGCGGATGTTGGCGGCGACCTCGCCGACCTTCTGCTTGTCGATGCCCTCGACGCTCAGCTTGGTGGGGGACTCCACCTTGAAGGTGATGCCCTCCGGGGCCTCGACCAGGATCGGGTGGCTGTAGCCCAGGGAGAACTCCAGGTTGGAGCCCTTCGCCTGGACGCGGTAACCGACACCGCTGATCTCAAGAGCCTTGCTGTAGCCCTGGGTCACGCCGGTGATCATGTTCGCCACCAGCGTGCGGGACAGGCCGTGCAGGGCCTTGTTCTGACGCTCGTCGTTCGGACGAGAGACGACAAGGGTGCCGTCCTCGGCCTTAGCGATCTCGATGGGCGCGGCGACAGCGTGCGTGAGGGAACCCTTGGGGCCCTTCACGTGCACCGTACGGCCATCGATGGTGACGTCCACACCAGCGGGAACCTGGATGGGCAGCCGTCCAATACGCGACATTGGCTATTCCTCCGTTCCCTGGTTACCAGACGTAGGCGAGGACTTCCCCACCCACGCCCTTCTTGCTGGCCTGCTGGCCGGTCAGGAGACCGTGGGACGTGGAGATGATCGCCACGCCCAGGCCGCCGAGGACCTTCGGCAGGTTGGTGGACTTTGCGTAGACCCGCAGGCCCGGCTTCGAGATCCGCTTGATCCCGGCGATGGAGCGCTCGCGGTTCGGACCGAACTTCAGGTCGATGACGAGGCTCTTGCCGACCTCGGCGTCCTCGACCTTCCAGCCGGCGATGTAGCCCTCCTGCTGCAGGATCTCGGCGATGTGCGCCTTGATCTTGCTGTGGGGCATGGCCACGGAGTCGTGGTAAGCCGAGTTCGCGTTCCGCAGACGGGTCAGCATGTCTGCGATCGGATCGGTCATGGTCATGTTTGGCCTTCGGCCTCTCTCGCCGGGGTTTCCTATCTGCGCCATCCCTCTCCCCGAACTGGGTCGGGGCGGGTGCGGCGCGGGGACCTACGGCGTAGTAAGACGGTCATGGGCGGCGGGCACCCAACCCTTCAACTCTACGCGAGCCGAAGGATCGGGCCCCACCGTCCTTGATGCTTACCGAGAGCCCTGGTCAACCCAAGTGGGTTGTTACCAGGAGCTCTTGGTCACGCCCGGCAGCTCGCCACGGTGAGCCATCTCACGAAGGCACACGCGGCAGAGGCCGAACTTGCGGTACACGGAGTGCGGGCGGCCGCAGCGCTGGCAGCGGGTGTACGCACGCACACCGAACTTGGGCTTGCGAGCAGCCTTGGCAATCAGAGACTTCTTCGCCATCTCGCTTACGCCTCCTTGAAGGGGAAGCCGAGGTGACGAAGGAGGGCGCGGCCCTCGTCGTCGTTGGTCGCCGTGGTCACCACGGTGATGTCCATACCCCGGACGCGGTCGATCTTGTCCTGGTCGATCTCGTGGAACATGACCTGCTCCGTGAGACCGAAGGTGTAGTTACCCCGACCGTCGAACTGCTTCGGGGACAGACCACGGAAGTCGCGGATGCGCGGGAGCGCGAGCGACAGGGTGCGGTCCAGGAACTCCCACATGCGGTCGCCACGGAGGGTGACGTGGGCACCGATCGGCTGGCCCTCACGCAGCTTGAACTGCGCGATGGACTTGCGAGCCTTGGTGACGGCCGGCTTCTGGCCGGTGATCGTGGTGAGGTCGCGGATGGCGCCCTCGATCAGCTTGGAGTCGCGGGCGGCGTCGCCCACACCCATGTTGACCACGATCTTCGTGAGGCCGGGGACCTGCATGACGTTCTCGTAGGAGAACTCCTCACGCAGCTTGCCCTGGATCTCCTCGCGGTACTTCGTCTTGAGACGCGGAGTGGTAGCCATCAGATGTCCTCACCCGTCCGCTTGGCAACGCGGATCTTGTTGCCGTTCTCGTCGAAGCGGTAGCCGACGCGCGTGACGACCTTCTTGCCGTCCTTCTCCACGATGAGCTGGACGTTGCTCACGTGAATCGGGGCCTCGGTCGTGACAATGCCACCGGTCTTGGAACCACGGGCGGTCTGGCCGGCCTTGGTGTGCTTCTTGACCCGGTTGACACCCTCGACGAGAACACGGTCCTCAGCGGGGAAGGCCTGGATGACCTTGCCCTGCTTGCCCTTGTCCTTGCCGGTGATGACCTGAACCAGGTCGCCCTTCTTGATCTTCATCGGTTACAGCACCTCCGGCGCGAGCGAGACGATCTTCATGAACTTCTTCTCGCGCAGCTCTCGGCCCACGGGGCCGAAGATACGGGTGCCGCGGGGGTCACCGTCGTTCTTGAGGATGACGGCCGCGTTCTCGTCGAAGCGGATGTACGAGCCGTCCGGACGGCGGCGCTCCTTGACGGTGCGAACGATGACGGCCTTGACGACGTCACCCTTCTTCACGTTGCCGCCGGGGATCGCGTCCTTCACGGTGGCGACGATCACGTCACCGATGCCCGCGTAGCGGCGACCCGAGCCACCGAGAACACGGATGCAAAGGATCTCCTTGGCACCAGTGTTGTCGGCGACGCGCAGTCGCGACTCCTGCTGGATCACGTCTATCTCCTGATTGTCTGCCGGTTCCCGGCAGGGGCTCCGAGGAGCCCCTGCCGAGCCTGGCGGAACTGTCCTGAGGGATTCCCCTCAGGAATTACTTGGCCTTCTCGAGGATCTCGACGACGCGCCAGCGCTTGGTGGCGGACAGCGGCCGGGTCTCCATCAGGAGGACGCGGTCGCCGACACCGGCGGCGTTCTGCTCGTCGTGCGCCTTGAGCTTGTTGGTACGGCGGATGACCTTGCCGTACAGCGCGTGCTTGACACGGTCCTCGACGGCGACGACGACGGTCTTGTCCATCTTGTCGCTGACGACCAGACCCTCACGGGTCTTGCGGAAACCGCGCTCGGTCTTCTCAGTCACGTTCTTCTCGCTCATCAGGCGTTCTCCACCGTCTCGATGCCGAGCTCGCGCTCCCGCATCAGGGTGTAGATCCGGGCGATGTCCTTGCGGACGGCCTTCAGCCGGCCGTGGTTCTCAAGCTGTCCGGTCGCCGCCTGGAAGCGGAGGTTGAACAGCTCTTCCTTGGCCTCACGGAGCTTGGCAACGAGGTCCTCGTTGTTCAGCTCACGCAGCTCGGTCGCCTTGGTACCGGCAGCCATCACGACTCACCTGCCTCGCGCCGAACAATGCGGCACTTCATCGGAAGCTTGTGGGCGGCTCGGGTGAGCGCCTCACGCGCAACCTTCTCGTTCGGGAAGGACAGCTCGAACATCACCCGACCGGGCTTGACGTTCGCGACCCACCACTCCGGGGAACCCTTACCGGAACCCATGCGGGTCTCGGCGGGCTTCTTCGTGAGCGGACGGTCCGGGTAGATGTTGATCCACACCTTGCCGCCACGCTTGATGTGACGGGTCATGGCGATACGAGCGGACTCGATCTGCCGGTTCGTCACATAGGCCGGGGTCAGGGCCTGAATGCCGTACTCACCGAAGGCGAGCTCGGTACCACCCTTGGCCATGCCGTTCCGCTTGGGGTGGTGCTGCTTGCGGTGCTTGACCCTGCGAGGGATCAGCATGTCGGTCAGGCCTCCGTTCCGGTGGTCTCAGCCGGAGCAGCGGTGGCCTCGGCCTTGGGGGCCTCGGCAGCCTGCTGCGGCTTGCGGCCGCGGCCACCGCGCTCGCCGCCACGGCCACCACGGGCCGGACGGTCGCCGGCGCCACGGGACGGGCGGTTGCCCGCACGCGCGGCGGCGTTCTCGGCGCGGACCTCGGCGATGTTCTTGACGTCGCCCTTGTAGATCCAGACCTTCACGCCGATGCGGCCGAAGGTGGTCTTGGCCTCGAAGAAGCCGTAGTCGACGTTCGCGCGGAGCGTGTGCAGGGGCACACGGCCCTCGCGGTAGAACTCCGAGCGGGACATCTCGGCGCCGCCGAGACGGCCACCGCACTGGATCTTGATGCCCTTGGCGCCGGCCTTCATCGTCGACTGCATGCTCTTGCGCATGGCGCGACGGAAGGAGACGCGGGAGGACAGCTGCTCGGCGACGGCCTGGGCCACCAGCTGGGCGTCGACCTCGGGGTTCTTGACCTCGAGGATGTTCAGCTGGACCTGCTTGCCGGTCAGCTTCTCCAGCTCACCGCGGATGCGGTCGGCCTCGGCGCCGCGGCGGCCGATGACGATGCCCGGACGAGCGGTGTGGATGTCAACGCGGACGCGGTCGCGGGTGCGCTCGATCTCAACCTTCGAGATACCGGCGCGCTCCATGCCCTTCGTCATCATGCGACGAATGGCAACGTCTTCCTTGACGTAGTCCTTGTACAGCTTGTCGGCGTACCAGCGGGACTTGAAGTCCGTGGTCACACCGAGCCGGAACCCGTGCGGGTTAACCTTCTGGCCCATTACCGGGTTCCTTCCTTGCTGCTGACGACCACGGTGATGTGGCTGGTCCGCTTGCGGATCCGGTAGGCGCGACCCTGGGCGCGCGGACGGAACCGCTTCAGGGTCGGGCCCTCGTCGACGTAGGCCTCGGAGATGTAGAGGCTGTCGACGTCGGTGTGGTCGTAGTTGTGCGCGGCGTTGGCGATGGCGCTGTCCAGCACCTTGCCGACCGGCACGCTCGCGGCCTGCGGGGCGAAACGCAGGACCGCCTGAGCCTCCGTGGCGTCCATGCCACGGATGAGGTCCACCACGCGGCGGGCCTTCATGGGCGTGACGCGGATGTACCGCGCCTGGGCCCTGGCTTCCATGGTTGTCCCTTCGGTGTCAGTCATAGTCGTTCGCACCCCGCTTAGCGGCGCTTCGACTTGCGGTCGTCCTTGACGTGGCCGCGGAAGGTGCGGGTCGGCGAGAACTCGCCGAGCTTGTGGCCGACCATCGACTCGGTGACGAACACCGGGACGTGCGTCTTGCCGTTGTGCACCGCGAGCGTGTGGCCGAGCATGGCCGGCACGATCATGGAGCGGCGGGACCAGGTCTTGATGACGTTCTTGGTACCGGCTTCGTTCTGAGCGTCCACCTTCTTGATGAGGTGGTCGTCGACGAAGGGTCCCTTCTTGAGACTACGCGGCATCTAAACCCGCTCCTAGCGCTTCTTGTTCGTCTTGCGGCGGCGGACGATGTACTTGTTGCTCGCCTTCTTGGGAGAACGAGTACGACCCTCCTTCTGACCCCACGGGGAGACCGGGTGGCGACCACCGGAGGTCTTGCCCTCACCACCACCGTGCGGGTGGTCAACCGGGTTCATCGCGACACCGCGGACGGTCGGGCGGACGCCCTTCCAGCGCATGCGGCCGGCCTTGCCCCAGTTGATGTTCGACTGCTCGGCGTTGCCGACCTCGCCGACCGTGGCGCGGCAGCGGACGTCGACCAGGCGGACCTCGCCGGACGGCATACGCAGGTGGGCGTACTGGCCCTCCTTCGCCAGCAGCTGCACGGAGGAACCGGCAGAGCGGGCGAACTTGGCGCCACCACCGGGACGGAGCTCGATCGCGTGGATCGTGGTACCGACCGGGATGTTGCGGAGCGGGAGGTTGTTGCCCGGCTTGATGTCGGCGCCCGGGCCGTTCTCAATCCGGTCGCCCTGGTTCAGCTTGGCCGGGGCGATGATGTAGCGCTTCTCGCCGTCTGCGTAGTGCAGGAGCGCGATGCGCGCGGTGCGGTTCGGGTCGTACTCGATGTGAGCGACCTTGGCCGGCACGCCGTCCTTGTCGTGACGACGGAAGTCGATCACGCGGTAGGCGCGCTTGTGGCCACCGCCCTGGTGGCGAACGGTCACACGACCGGCGTTGTTACGGCCGCCCTTGCTGTGCAGCGGGCGGACCAGCGACTTCTCCGGCGTGGACCGCGTGATCTCGACAAAGTCGGCGACGCTGGAGCCACGACGGCCCGGGGTCGTCGGCTTGTACTTGCGGATACCCATTTCTCAGTCCTCGTCCGATTCCGGACGACTCGGACTCCGTTAGGAGACCGGGCCGCCGAAGATGTCGATACGGTCGCCCTCGGCGAGGGTCACGATGGCGCGCTTGGTGTTGGCGCGCTTGCCGAAACCGGTGCGGGTGCGCTTGCGCTTGCCCTGGCGGTTGATCGTGTTGACCCCGGTGACCTTGACCGAGAAGACCGCCTCGACGGCCTGCTTGATCTGGGTCTTGTTGGCGCGCGGGTCGACGATGAACGTGTACTTGTTCTCGTCCAGCAGCGCGTAGCTCTTCTCGGAGACGACCGGCTTGACCAGGAGGTCGCGCGGGTCCGAGAACGTCTTGCTGGTGACGACGGCCTCAGTCATCAGGCCTCGCTCCCTTCGGTCTCAGCGGCCTTGGGGCCAGACACGAAGGACTCGAAGGCGGCCTTGGTGAAGACCACGTCGTCGGAGACGAGCACGTCGTACGTGTTCAGCTGGCCCGGCTCCAGGATGTGGACCTGGGGCAGGTTGCGGGCGGAGAGCCACGCGGCCTCGTCGGACCGGTCGGCGACCAGGAGCAGGTTCTTGCGCTCCGAGATCTTGCCGAACAGGGTCTTGGCGGCCTTGGTGGAAACCGCACCCTCGACCACGCCGGAGACGACGTGGATGCGGGAGTGACGCGCGCGGTCCGAGAGGGCACCGCGCAGGGCGGCGGCCTTCATCTTCTTCGGGGTGCGCTGCGAGTAGTCACGCGGCACGGGACCGTGCACGACGCCACCACCGGCGAACTGCGGCGCGCGGGTCGAACCCTGACGGGCGCGACCGGTGCCCTTCTGGCGGTACGGCTTCTTGCCACCGCCGCGGACCTCGCCACGGGTCTTGGTCTTGTGCGTGCCCTGACGGGCAGCGGCCAGCTGCGCGACGACGACCTGGTGGATCAGCGGAACGCTGACCTTCGCGTCGAAGATCTCCGCGGGGAGCTCGACGGTCCCGGCCTTGTCGCCTGCCGGCGAAAGGATGTCAATGGTGCTCATCGGTTACCTCAGGCCCCCTTGGCCGCGGTACGGACCAGGACGAGGCCGCCGTTCGGACCAGGAACCGCGCCCTTGATCAGGAGCAGGCCCTTCTCCGCGTCAACGGCGTGGACGGTCAGGTTCTGGGTGGTGACCCGCTCGTTGCCCATGCGGCCCGCCATGCGGAGGCCCTTGAACACACGGCCCGGGGTGGCGCAGCCACCGATGGAACCGGGGGAGCGGTGCTTGCGCTGGGTGCCGTGCCCGGCGCCGAGGCCACGGAAGTTGTGGCGCTTCATGACACCGGCGAAGCCCTTGCCCTTGCTCTTGCCCGTGACGTCAACCTTGACGCCGGCCTCGAACACGTCCGCGGTGATCTCCTGGCCGAGGGTGTACTCGGCGGCGTCGGAGGTGCGGATCTCCACCAGGTGGCGGCGGGGGGTCACGTCGGCCTTGGCGAAGTGGCCCTTGAGGGGCTTGTTCACCTTGCGCGGGTCGATCTCGCCGAAGGCGATCTGGACCGACTCGTAGCCGTCGGCGTCGTTGGTGCGGACCTGCGTCACGACGCAGGGACCGGCCTTGACAACGGTGACCGGGACGACACGGTTGTTCTCGTCCCAGACCTGCGTCATGCCGAGCTTCTCGCCCAGGACGCCCTTGATCTGCTTAGCCATCTCGCGCGTCACCTCAGAGCTTGATCTCGATGTCGACGCCGGCCGGCAGGTCGAGACGCATCAGCGAGTCAACCGTCTTCGGCGTGGGGTCGAGGATGTCGATGAGGCGCTTGTGCGTGCGCATCTCGAAGTGCTCGCGCGAGTCCTTGTACTTGTGCGGCGACTTGATGACGCAGTACACGTTCTTCTCAGTGGGCAGCGGCACCGGGCCCGCGACCGACGCACCAGTGCGGGTCACCGTCTCGACGATCTTCTTCGCCGAGGAGTCGATGACCTCGTGGTCGTAGGCCTTGAGCCGGATGCGGATCTTCTGTCCCGCCATGGCTACTTCGTAGTCCTGTCTCTCGTAACGCTCTGGGACTCGGCCGGCTGCGCCCGGAAATCGCCTCCGAACGCCGTCCCTCCCCGCTCCACCTCCGACCCACGCGGTCGGGCGTGTCGCGCCCCTTCCAGCAGATTTCCCTAAGGAAATTCCCTGGTGAAGGGGGTTGTGGGGGAAAGACACCCACCGAGTGCCTGGCTGGGGCCCCGCTGACACTTCCCGGAAGATTCCCGTACTTCCGCCCCTCATAAGAGGCGACGAGTACTGCGGGACTCGCTTCCAGTCCTCCCGGCGGGAGGCGCGCAGCATCGGCACTCAACCGAGCAACCTGAACAGTGTGCCATATGCGGCCGAGGAGGCGCCAATCGAAGCCAAAGACCGTACCCCGGGCGGCTCAGTTGTCAAACCACCCCGCCGACATACGGGACACTATGGCTCTTACACCTCGACCGCCGCTCCGGTCCCCCGGGTCACTCACGCACAGGCCGCCGGTGGCCCGGGAAATCCGGCTTTTGCCGGGGTTTGCCGAGGGCCGGGCAACCGCCGCGCCCCCTCGATCGTCCCCTATCACGCTGGGGCAGCAGGGGCAGGGAACTGCGTGCTGCACAACGGGACGGAGTCATGTAGTTGAACATCTCACAGCGCATGGTGATATCCCGCCGGGCCGCCCTCGCCGGGCTGGCCGCGACGACCGCGGCCGTCGCGGCGGGGTGCAGCGGGGAGGGCGGGAGGAAGAAGCCCAAGGCCTCCCCCGGCTCCGCGAGAGCGGTGGACCCCAGCGCCACGCAGTCGTTCAACAACGCCGGCAAATCCCTGTTGCTGCAGGTCATGGCGCACCCCGACGACGATCTCTACTTTATGAACCCCGACGCCGAGCACATCGTGCGCGCCGGGGTCCCCGTCGTCTCGGTCTACGTCACGGCCGGCGAGGCCGTCGGGCAGAACTGGGTCGAGGGCATGCCCAAGGGCGAGCCCGACAAGGCCGCCTACTCCTCCGCGCGCCACCAGGGCCTGCGCCAGGCCTACGCCGAGATGATCGGCCTCGACCGGTTCACGGGCTGGAAGAAGTCCGTCCTGGACCTGGGCAACGGCGTCAAGGCGGAGACGAACGAGCTCGCCAACGGCGACCGCAGAGCCCAGCTGATCTTCCTCAACATCGCCATGCTCTCGGCCGGCGAGATGCGGCTGCCCCTGCTGTGGGAGCGGCCGGAGGGCGAGATGCAGTCGCTCGTCGCCACGGGCTCGCCGTGCACGGTCTCCAGCACCTACCGGCACGCCACGCTCGTGGACACCCTGGCCACGATCATGGACCGGTTCCGGCCCACGGTGATCCACACCATGGACCCGGACCCCGACTACCAGGTCCACGACGCCACCCACCCCAAGGACAACGACTACGGGGCCTGCTCCGACCACCGCGACCACACCCCCACCGCGCTCTTCACCTGGAAGGCGCTCTCGCAGTGGGTAGCCGACACCACCGAGCGCGACGGCCACCCGCCCCGCTTCGTGACCACGGCCTTCCGCGGCTACTACAACCAGCGCTGGCCGCACAACCTGCCGCCCGAGGTGATCGAGCAGAAGCACCGCCTGGTCGAGGCGTACGGCGGCGACCCCTCGTGGGAGTGCGGCAACCCCGCCGGCTGCGGCGACTACGGCCAGGGCGGCGACCGCCCGCTGAAGAACCGCAAGGGCTGGATCCGCTCCACCCACTACCGCTACACGGGCCCGACCACCCTCCTCGGCACCGACAAGCGCGGCCGGCTGGAGGCCTTCGGCGTGCTGGGCACCCAGGCCGTGCGCTGGCAGGAGACCCGGCCCGGCAGCGGCCGCTGGGGCGAGCCGGCCAACCTGGGCGGCGGCCCGCTCGCGCCCGCCCTGGCGGCCGTCCAGGACTCCGCCGGCCGCCGGCTGCTGTTCGCCCTGCGCTTCTCCGCCCTCGCCGGGCAGGGGCACCCCGACACCCGCGAGATCGTCGTCCTGGAGGAGCGCTCCCCCGGCGGCGGCTTCAACGCCTGGAAGGGCCTCGGCAACCCCGAGCACCGGCCCGACCGCGGCCGCCGCGTCGGCATGCCGGCCGCCGTCGCCGCCCCCGACGGGCGCGTCCACCTCTTCGTCCGCAACGCCGGCAAGGGCGTCTCCAGCCGGGTGCGCGAGGCCGACGGCACCTGGGGGAAGTGGCAGAGCCTGCACGGCCAGGAGATCCAGGACGGCCTGGTCGCCGTGCTGGACGCGGACAAGCGCGTCCACGTCTTCGGCACCGGCCGCGACACCGTCCACCACTGGACGCAGGAGGCCCCCGGCAAGCCGGTCCGCCACGTGCCCCTGAAGGGCCTGCCGCAGCCGGGCGGGCTCCCTGGTGCGGCCCTCGGCCCGGAGGGCGCCCTGACCCTCGTCTACCGCTCCCCCGCGGCCGTCCAGCCGGCCGCCCACGTCTTCACGCCGGGGTCCGACGGCACGGGCGAGGTCCGCAGCACCGAGCTGCAGGACTTCGCCGGCTACGGGCCGCTCGCCGCGCACACCCTGGCCGCCCGCGGCGGCCGGGACGCGGTCCTGGCGCTCGGGCGGGCGGTGAACGGCGAGATACAGCTCACCGACGCCTCCGGAGACTTCGAGACGGTGCGCTCGGACGCCGCCCTCGTGCCCGTGGGCACCTCCTCGATGACCACCGACGCCGGCCACCGGCTGTGCGTCGCGGGGATGAGCCCGGACGCGACCCCGTGGCTCTGGCGGCCGGAGATGCCGCACACCTAGTTCATCCGGTTCATCCGTACGGCTGAAAAACCCGCGCGCACGACACGGCAGCGCGGCGCGAACGCGAGAAGGCCCGCACATCCGAAGATGTGCGGGCCTTCTTCAGGTCTTTAGACCTTCAAGCAAGCGAGAACTTACTTGTTGATCTTGGTGACCTGGCCGGCGCCGACGGTGCGGCCACCCTCACGGATGGTGAAGCGCAGGCCCTCCTCCATCGCGACGGGCTGGATGAGGGAGACGGACATCTCGGCGTTGTCGCCGGGCATGACC
Organism: Streptomyces sp. URMC 127; assembly: GCF_051386535.1. Classification (NCBI taxonomy): domain Bacteria; kingdom Bacillati; phylum Actinomycetota; class Actinomycetes; order Kitasatosporales; family Streptomycetaceae; genus Streptomyces; species Streptomyces sp. URMC 127. Next base: position 21,925 of record NZ_JBPQTW010000034.1, on the reverse strand, counting down.
ATCTCCGTGCCCTCCTTGAGGGTCACAACACCGGTCACGTCAGTCGTACGGAAGTAGAACTGCGGACGGTAGTTGTTGAAGAACGGGGTGTGGCGGCCGCCCTCGTCCTTGGAGAGGATGTACGCCGTGGCCTCGAACTCGGTGTGCGGGGTGACCGAACCCGGCTTGATGATGCACTGGCCGCGCTCGACGTCCTCGCGCTTGATGCCGCGGAGCAGCAGACCGACGTTCTCACCGGCCTGGCCCTCGTCGAGCAGCTTGCGGAACATCTCGATACCGGTGACGGTGGTCGAGGTCTTCTCGGTCTTGATGCCGATGATGTCGACGGTCTCGTTGACCTTCAGGACACCACGCTCGATACGACCGGTGACGACGGTGCCACGACCGGTGATCGTGAAGACGTCCTCGATCGGCATCAGGAACGGCTTGTCGACGTCACGCTCGGGCTGCGGGATGTTCTCGTCGACAGCCTTCATCAGGCCGAGGAGCTTCTCGCCCCACTCCTTGTCGCCCTCGAGCGCCTTCAGCGCCGAGACCTTGACGACCGGAGCGTTGTCGCCGTCGAACTCGTACTCGTTGAGGAGCTCACGGACCTCGAGCTCGACGAGCTCCAGGATCTCCTCGTCGTCCACCATGTCGGCCTTGTTCAGGGCGACAACGATGTACGGAACGCCGGACTGGCGGGCCAGGAGCACGTGCTCCTTGGTCTGCGGCATCGGACCGTCGGTCGCGGCGACCACGAGGATCGCGCCGTCCATCTGGGCGGCACCGGTGATCATGTTCTTGATGTAGTCCGCGTGACCCGGGCAGTCGACGTGGGCGTAGTGACGCGCCTCGGTCTGGTACTCGACGTGCGCGATGGAGATGGTGATACCGCGCTGACGCTCCTCCGGCGCCTTGTCGATCTCGTCGAACGGCGTGAAGGGGTTCAGGTCCGGGTACGCGTCGTGCAGCACCTTGGTGATCGCCGCGGTAAGGGTCGTCTTACCGTGGTCGACGTGACCGATGGTGCCGATGTTGACGTGCGGCTTAGTCCGCTCGAACTTCGCCTTCGCCACTGGGGTCCTCCTGTGGAGTGGTTCTGTACGCCTGGATTGGGTCGGCGCCAGGGATCTTTGCTGGGGTGCCGTCCACCGGGGCATCCACAGCGAAACCTCACGGTTTGCCGTGGTATGCCCCGACAGTCGGTGTCAAGCCTAAGGCGTGAGCCTCGTCTGTGGAGACGGAGCTCGTTACTCGCCCTTGGCCTTCGCGATGATCTCCTCGGCGACGTTCCGCGGAACCTCGGCGTAGGAGTCGAACTGCATCGAGTAGCTTGCGCGACCCGAAGTCTTGCTGCGGAGGTCGCCGACGTAGCCGAACATCTCCGACAGCGGAACCAGGCCCTTGACGAGCTTGGCGCCGTGACGGTCCTCCATGGCCTGGATCTGGCCACGGCGGGAGTTGATGTCACCGATGACGTCACCCATGTAGTCCTCGGGGGTGGTGACCTCGACCGACATCATCGGCTCCAGCAGAGCCGGCGACGCCTTGCGAGCACCCTCCTTGAACGCCATGGAGCCGGCGATCTTGAACGCGAGCTCGGAGGAGTCGACGTCGTGGAAGGCACCGTCGAGCAGCGTCACCTTGACGCCGGTCAGCGGGTAGCCGGCCAGAACACCGAACTCCATGGCCTCCTGGCAACCCGCGTCCACGGACGGGATGTACTCCCGCGGGATGCGGCCACCGGTGACCTTGTTCTCGAACTCGTAGCCGTCGCCCTCGAGGGGCTCGATCGCGATCTGCACCTTCGCGAACTGGCCGGAACCACCAGTCTGCTTCTTGTGGGTGTAGTCGATGCGCTCGACGGCCTTGCGGATCGTCTCGCGGTACGCGACCTGCGGCTTGCCGACGTTGGCCTCGACCTTGAACTCGCGCTTCATACGGTCGACCAGCACGTCGAGGTGCAGCTCGCCCATACCCGCGATGATGGTCTGGCCCGTCTCCTCGTCCGTGTGGACCTGGAAGGACGGGTCCTCCTCGGCGAGGCGCTGGATGGCAACGCCCAGCTTCTCCTGGTCGCCCTTCGACTTGGGCTCGATGGCGACCTGGATGACCGGAGCCGGGAAGTCCATCGACTCCAGGATCACCGGGTTGGACGCGTCGCAGAGGGTCTCACCGGTGGTGGTCTGCTTCAGACCCATGACGGCGACGATGTCGCCGGCACCCACCGAGTCGATCTCCTCACGCTTGTTCGCGTGCATCCGGTAGATCTTGCCGATGCGCTCCTTCTTGCCCTTCACGGAGTTCTGCACCTGGGTGCCGGCCTCCATGCGGCCCGAGTAGACCCGGACGAAGGTGAGCTTGCCGAGGTGCGGGTCGCTCATGATCTTGAAGGCAAGACCGGAGAACGGCTCCTCGTCGCTCGGCTTGCGCCTGACGACCTCGTCGGCGTCGTTGACGGCGTGGCCCTCGATGGCCTCGATGTCGAGCGGCGACGGCAGGTAGCGGACCACGGCGTCGAGCAGGGGCTGAACGCCCTTGTTCTTGAACGCGGTACCACAGAACACCGGGGTGACGGTGGTGCTGCCACCCTTGCCGGAGTTGATGGTGATGCGGCGGATGGCCGCGTACAGCTGCTCCTCGGTGGGCTCGGTGCCCTCGAGGAAGAGCTCCATCATCTCTTCGTCGTTCTCGGCGACGGCCTCGAGCAGCTTGCCGCGCCACTCCTCGGCAGCCTCGGTGTGGGTGTCCGGGATGTCGACGACGTCGTACATCTCGCCCTTGGCGGCCTCGGCGGACCAGACCAGGGCCTTCATGCGGACCAGGTCCACGACGCCCTTGAAGTCGGCCTCGGTGCCGATCGGGAGCTGCATGACGATCGGGGTCGCGCCGAGGCGGTCCACGATCATGTCGACGCAGCGGTGGAACTCGGCACCGGTGCGGTCGAGCTTGTTGACGAAGCAGATGCGCGGCACGCCGTAACGGTCGGCCTGACGCCACACCGTCTCGGACTGCGGCTCGACACCGGCGACACCGTCGAACACGGTCACGGCACCGTCGAGCACGCGCAGCGAACGCTCCACCTCGACGGTGAAGTCGACGTGGCCCGGCGTGTCGATGATGTTGATCGTGTGATCGACGTTCTCGAGCGGCCAGTGGCAGGTCGTCGCGGCGGACGTGATGGTGATGCCGCGCTCCTGCTCCTGCTCCATCCAGTCCATCGTGGCAGCGCCGTCGTGGACCTCACCGATCTTGTACGAAACGCCGGTGTAGAACAGGATCCGCTCGGTGGTGGTCGTCTTGCCCGCGTCGATGTGGGCCATGATCCCGATGTTGCGGACCTTGGCCAGGTCAAGCGAAGTGGTGGCCATATGGCTCAGTCTTCTCTCGGTTCTCGATGGGGGTAGCGACTACCAGCGGTAGTGCGCGAAGGCCTTGTTGGACTCGGCCATCTTGTGCGTGTCCTCACGCTTCTTGACCGAGGCGCCGAGACCGTTCGAGGCGTCCAGCAGCTCGTTCATGAGGCGCTCGGTCATGGTCTTCTCGCGACGGGCGCGGGAGTAACCGACCAGCCAGCGCAGCGCCAGGGTGGAGGCGCGGCCCGGACGGACCTCGACCGGCACCTGGTAGGTGGCGCCACCGACGCGGCGGGACTTGACCTCGAGAGCCGGCTTCACGTTCTCGAGAGCGCGCTTGAGGGTGATGACCGGGTCGTTGCCGGTCTTCTCGCGCAGACCCTCCATGGCGCCGTACACGATGCGCTCGGCGGTGGAGCGCTTGCCGTGCAGGAGGATCTTGTTGATCAGCGACGTCACCAGGGGGGAGCCGTAAACCGGGTCGATGATGACCGGGCGCTTCGGGGCGGGGCCCTTACGAGGCATTCTTACTTCTCCTTCTTGGCGCCGTAGCGGCTGCGAGCCTGCTTGCGGTTCTTGACGCCCTGGGTGTCGAGCGAGCCACGGATGATCTTGTAGCGAACGCCCGGCAGGTCCTTCACACGGCCACCGCGGACGAGCACGATCGAGTGCTCCTGCAGGTTGTGGCCCTCACCCGGAATGTAAGCGGTGACCTCGATGCCGGAGGTCAGGCGCACACGCGCGACCTTACGGAGCGCCGAGTTCGGCTTCTTCGGGGTGGTCGTGAACACACGCGTGCAGACGCCGCGGCGCTGGGGCGAACCCTCGAGTGCGGGCGTCTTGTTCTTCTCGACCTTGTCCTGCCGGCCCTTCCGGACCAGCTGCTGGATCGTAGGCACCGTTTCTCCGGTTTCTGTGATCTCGATAAAACTAACCTGAAACCCGCCGACCCACGCGGTCGGGCGTGTCGAAGGCCGCATACCCCTGCCGATGGTGGAAAGGGCGCGGAATTCGGTGTCGTCGACCGCTTCGGACCGAGAAGATCCGAGAGGTCCGGTCTCCCGCGCGGACTGTGGGCACGCACGAGAGCCCAGGGACACCCCAGGCACAAGGTCAGAGCCTACCTAGCGCATGGGCTGCGGTCAAAACAAATGCACACGCGGAGGACACCCCGATGTGCTGCATATGTCACGTTTTGCCAGGGCCGTGGGAGGCCGGAGTCGCGCGTATGGGTGAAATCACGCGGCCGGCACTCCCCCGGTACGCCGCAGGGCGGCCACCCCCGATGGGGTGACCGCCCTGTGGACGAAGCGGCCGTACCGCTTGCGGCTTACTGGTTGTACGGACCGTAGTCGTAGTCCTCCAGCGGGACCGCCTGGCCGGAGCCGGTGCCGAAGGGCGAGTAGTCGATGTCGTCGTAACCGACGGCCGAGTACATCGCGGCCTTGGCCTCCTCGGTGGGCTCCACCCGGATGTTGCGGTAGCGGGACAGGCCCGTACCGGCCGGGATGAGCTTACCGATGATGACGTTCTCCTTGAGGCCGATGAGCGAGTCGGACTTGGCGTTGATCGCCGCGTCCGTCAGCACTCGGGTCGTCTCCTGGAAGGAGGCGGCCGACAGCCAGGACTCCGTCGCCAGCGAGGCCTTGGTGATACCCATCAGCTGCGGACGGCCGGAGGCGGGGTGACCGCCCTCGGTGACCACACGACGGTTCTCGCCCTCGAAGCGCGAGCGCTCCACGAGCTCGCCCGGCAGCAGCTCCGCGTCGCCGGACTCGATGATCGTCACGCGGCGCAGCATCTGCCGGATGATGATCTCGATGTGCTTGTCGTGGATCGACACGCCCTGCGAGTTGTAGACCTTCTGGACCTCGCCGACCAGGTGGACCTGGACGGCGCGCTGGCCCAGGATGCGCAGCACGTCGTGCGGGTTGGTGGCACCCACGGTGAGCTTCTGGCCCACCTCGACGTGCTCGCCCTCGCTGACCAGCAGACGGGCACGCTTGGAGATCGCGTACGAGGTCTCCTCGGAGCCGTCGTCCGGGGTGACGACGATCTTCTTGGTCTTCTCGGTCTCCTCGATCCGCACGCGGCCGGCGGCCTCGGAGATCGGGGCGACACCCTTGGGCGTACGGGCCTCGAAGAGCTCGACGACACGGGGCAGACCCTGGGTGATGTCGTCACCGGCCACACCACCGGTGTGGAAGGTACGCATCGTCAGCTGGGTACCGGGCTCACCGATGGACTGGGCGGCGATGATGCCGACGGCCTCGCCGATGTCCACCAGCTTGCCGGTCGCCAGCGAGCGGCCGTAGCAGTAGGCACAGGTGCCGACCGCGGACTCACAGGTGAGGACCGAACGGGTCTTGACCGTCTCGACGCCGTTGGCAACGAGCTGGTCGATGAGCACGTCACCGAGGTCGACGTTGGCCGGCGCGATGACCTTGCCGTCGACGACGACGTCCTCGGCCAGCATGCGGGCGTAGACGCTGGTCTCGACGTCGTCGGCCTTGCGCAGCACGCCGTCGGCGCCGCGGGAGGCGATCTGCAGCTTCAGACCGCGCTCGGTGCCGCAGTCCTCCTCGCGGATGATCACGTCCTGCGAGACGTCCACGAGACGACGGGTCAGGTAACCCGAGTCGGCGGTACGCAGAGCGGTGTCCGCGAGACCCTTACGGGCACCGTGGGTGGAGATGAAGTACTCCAGCACGGAGAGACCCTCACGGAACGACGCCTTAATGGGTCGCGGAATGGTCTCGTTCTTCGCGTTCGACACCAGACCACGCATACCGGCGATCTGCCGCATCTGCATCATGTTTCCTCGGGCACCCGAGTCAACCATCATGAAGATGGGGTTCGTCTTGGGGAAGTTCGCGTTCATCGCCTCGGCGACCTCGTTGGTCGCCTTGGTCCAGATCGCGATGAGCTCCTGCGTGCGCTCGTCCTTGGTGATCAGACCGCGCTCGTACTGCTTCTGGACCTTCTCGTCCTGGGCCTCGTAGCCGCGGACGATCTCCTTCTTGGCCTCGGGGACCACGACGTCGGAGATGGCCACGGTGACGCCGGAACGGGTCGCCCAGTGGAAGCCGGCCGCCTTCAGGTTGTCGAGCGTCGCCGCCACGATGACCTTGGGGTAGCGCTCGGCCAGGTCGTTGACGATCTCGGAGAGCTGCTTCTTGCCCACCGAGTAGTCGACGAACGGGTAGTCCTCGGGCAGCAGCTCGTTGAAGAGCGCGCGGCCCAGGGTGGTGCGCAGGCGGAAGCTGTCGCCCTGCTGCCACTCCGGCTCGCCCTCTTCGACCGCCGGCGGGGTCCAGCCGCGCGGCGGGACGGTGCCGATCGGGAAGCGGATGTCGACCTTCGCCTGGAGCGAGAGCTCCCGGGCGTCGAACGCCATGATCGCCTCGGCGACGGAGCCGAAGGACCGGCCCTCGCCCACGACCTCGCGCTCCTCCTCGTCGGTGGTGAGGAAGAACAGACCGAGCACCATGTCCTGGGTCGGCATGGTGACCGGACGGCCGTCGGCCGGCTTGAGGATGTTGTTCGAGGACAGCATCAGGATGCGGGCCTCGGCCTGCGCCTCCGCGGAGAGCGGCAGGTGGACGGCCATCTGGTCACCGTCGAAGTCCGCGTTGAACGCGGTGCAGACGAGCGGGTGGATCTGGATGGCCTTGCCCTCGACCAGCTGCGGCTCGAAGGCCTGGATGCCGAGGCGGTGCAGGGTGGGCGCACGGTTCAGCAGCACCGGGTGCTCGGCGATGACCTCTTCGAGGACGTCGTACACCACGGTGCGGCCGCGCTCGACCATGCGCTTGGCCGACTTGATGTTCTGCGCGTGGTTCAGGTCGACCAGGCGCTTCATCACGAACGGCTTGAAGAGCTCCAGCGCCATGGCCTTGGGCAGACCGCACTGGTGCAGCTTCAGCTGCGGACCGACGACGATGACGGAACGGGCCGAGTAGTCGACGCGCTTACCGAGCAGGTTCTGACGGAAGCGACCCTGCTTGCCCTTGAGCATGTCGGACAGCGACTTCAGCGGACGGTTGCCGGGGCCCGTGACCGGGCGACCACGACGGCCGTTGTCGAAGAGCGCGTCGACGGCCTCCTGAAGCATGCGCTTCTCGTTGTTCACGATGATCTCGGGGGCACCGAGGTCAAGGAGTCGCTTGAGGCGGTTGTTGCGGTTGATCACACGGCGGTACAGGTCGTTCAGGTCGGAGGTCGCGAAGCGGCCACCGTCCAGCTGCACCATCGGACGCAGGTCCGGCGGGATCACCGGGATGCAGTCCAGCACCATGCCGCTGGGGCTGTTGCGGGTCTGCAGGAAGGCGGAGACGACCTTGAGGCGCTTGAGCGCACGGGTCTTCTTCTGGCCCTTGCCGGTGCGGATGATCTCGCGGAGGCGCTCGGCCTCCTCGTCCAGGTCGAAGGACTCCAGGCGCTTCTGCAGCGCGGCGGCGCCCATCGCACCCATGAAGTAGGTGCCGAAGCGGTCGCGCAGCTCGCGGTAGAGCAGCTCGTCGCCCTCGAGGTCCTGGACCTTGAGGTTCTTGAAGCGGTTCCAGACCTCGTCGAGGCGGTCGATCTCGCGCTGCGCGCGGTCGCGCAGCTGCTTCATCTCGCGCTCGGCGCCCTCGCGCACCTTGCGGCGCACGTCGGCCTTGGCACCCTCGGCCTCCAGCTCGGCCAGGTCGGCCTCGAGCTTCTTGGCGCGGGCCTCCAGGTCGGCGTCGCGGCGCTGCTCGATCTGCTGGCGCTCGACGGAGACGTGGGCCTCCAGCGAGGGCAGGTCGCGCGTGCGGCGCTCCTCGTCCACCCACGTGATCATGTAGGCGGCGAAGTAGATGACCTTCTCGAGGTCCTTCGGGGCGAGGTCGAGCAGGTAGCCCAGACGCGACGGGACGCCCTTGAAGTACCAGATGTGGGTGACGGGAGCGGCCAGCTCGATGTGGCCCATCCGCTCACGGCGCACCTTGGCGCGGGTGACCTCGACGCCACAGCGCTCACAGATGATGCCCTTGAAGCGGACACGCTTGTACTTGCCGCAGTAGCACTCCCAGTCCCGGGTCGGACCGAAGATCTTCTCGCAGAAGAGTCCGTCCTTTTCGGGCTTCAGGGTGCGGTAGTTGATGGTCTCCGGCTTCTTGACCTCGCCGTGGGACCAGGTTCGGATGTCGTCCGCGGTCGCCAGGCCGATCCGCAGCTCGTCGAAGAAGTTGACGTCGAGCACTGTTCGTCAATCCCTCTTTCAGGGTCGTGCCCCTCGCGTCAGCGAGATATCGGGCTCTACATCAGTGGTCTGAAAGGGTCCGGGGACGACCGGGGCCTCCGGTGAGGAGGCCCCGGTCAGACCCGTCAGACCTCTTCGACGCTGCTCGGCTCGCGCCGGGACAGGTCGATACCGAGCTCTTCCGCAGCGCGGAAGACGTCCTCGTCCGTGTCGCGCATCTCGATGGACATGCCGTCCGAGGACAGCACCTCCACGTTGAGGCAGAGGGACTGCATTTCCTTGATGAGCACCTTGAAGGACTCGGGAATGCCGGGCTCGGGGATGTTCTCGCCCTTGACGATGGCCTCGTAGACCTTCACGCGGCCGGTGACGTCGTCGGACTTGATGGTCAGCAGCTCCTGGAGGGCGTAGGCGGCGCCGTAAGCCTCCAGCGCCCACACCTCCATCTCACCGAAGCGCTGGCCACCGAACTGAGCCTTACCACCCAGCGGCTGCTGGGTGATCATGGAGTACGGACCGGTCGAACGGGCGTGCAGCTTGTCGTCGACCAGGTGGTGCAGCTTGAGGATGTACATGTACCCGACGGAGATCGGGTCCGGGAACGGCTCGCCGGAGCGGCCGTCGAACATCCGGGCCTTACCGGAGGGGAGCACCATGCGCTCGCCGTCGCGGTTGGGGATCGTGGACTCGAAGAGACCGGCGATCTCGTCCTCGCGGGCGCCGTCGAAGACCGGGGTCGCGACGTTGGTGCCCGGCGCGACGTCGTCGGCGCCGATGGCCTGCAGGCGCTTCATCCACTCCTCGTCGCCCTCAACCTTCCAGCCGCGGCTGGCGAGCCAGCCGAGGTGGATCTCGAGGACCTGTCCCGGGTTCATTCGGGACGGGACACCGAGCGGGTTGAGGATGATGTCGACCGGGGTGCCGTCCTCGAGGAACGGCATGTCCTCGACCGGGAGAATCTTGGAGATAACACCCTTGTTGCCGTGACGGCCGGCGAGCTTGTCACCGTCGGTGATCTTGCGCTTCTGGGCGACGTAGACGCGGACCAGCTGGTTCACGCCCGGGGGAAGCTCGTCGCCCTCCTCGCGGTCGAAGACGCGGACGCCGATGACCTTGCCGATCTCGCCGTGCGGGACCTTCAGCGAGGTGTCACGGACCTCACGGGCCTTCTCACCGAAGATCGCGCGGAGCAGGCGCTCCTCCGGCGTCAGCTCGGTCTCACCCTTCGGGGTGACCTTGCCGACGAGGATGTCGCCGGCGACGACCTCGGCACCGATGCGGATGATGCCGCGCTCGTCGAGGTCGGCGAGGACCTCCTCGGAGACGTTCGGGATGTCCCGGGTGATCTCCTCCGGGCCGAGCTTGGTGTCACGGGCGTCGACCTCGTGCTCCTCGATGTGGATCGAGGAGAGGACGTCGTCCTGGACGAGGCGCTGCGACAGGATGATCGCGTCCTCGTAGTTGTGACCCTCCCACGGCATGAACGCCACGAGCAGGTTCTTGCCGAGCGCCATCTCACCGTTCTCGGTGGACGGGCCGTCGGCGAGCACCTGGCCGGCGACGACGCGGGCGCCCTCGTCGACGACGACCTTCTGGTTGAAGGACGTGCCCTGGTTGGAGCGCGAGAACTTCGCGACGCGGTAGGTGTTGTACGTGCCGTCGTCGTTGGCCACCGTCACGTAGTCGGCGGAGACCTCCTGGACGACACCGTCCTTCTCGGCCTTGATGACGTCGCCGGCGTCGACCGCGCAGCGGTACTCCATGCCGGTGCCGACCAGCGGCGCCTCGGCCTTGATCAGCGGAACGGCCTGGCGCATCATGTTCGATCCCATGAGCGCGCGGTTGGCGTCGTCGTGCTCGAGGAAGGGGATCATGGCGGTCGCGACCGACACCATCTGGCGCGGCGAGACGTCCATGTAGTCGACCTCGTCCGGCGCGATGTAGTCGATCTCGCCGCCACGGCGGCGGACCAGCACGCGGGCCTCGGCGAAGCGCATGTCCTCGCCCAGGGCGGCGTTCGCCTGGGCGATGACGAAGCGGTCCTCCTCGTCGGCAGTCAGGTAGTGCACCTCGTCGGTGACCTGGCCGTCGACGACCTTGCGGTAGGGGGTCTCCACGAAGCCGAACGCGTTGACGCGGCCGTAGGAGGCGAGCGAGCCGATCAGACCGATGTTCGGGCCTTCGGGCGTCTCGATCGGGCACATGCGGCCGTAGTGCGACGGGTGGACGTCTCGGACCTCGAAGCCGGCCCGCTCACGGGAGAGACCGCCCGGACCCAGCGCCGACAGACGGCGCTTGTGGGTCAGACCCGACAGCGGGTTGGTCTGGTCCATGAACTGGGACAGCTGGCTGGTGCCGAAGAACTCCTTGATGGAGGCGACGACCGGCCGGATGTTGATCAGGGTCTGCGGCGTGATCGCCTCGACGTCCTGGGTGGTCATCCGCTCCCGGACGACGCGCTCCATGCGGGCCAGACCCGTACGGACCTGGTTCTGGATGAGCTCGCCGACGTTGCGCAGACGACGGTTGCCGAAGTGGTCGATGTCGTCGGTCTCGACGACGATCTCCGTGCCGTTCTCGCCGACGGTCTCCAGCTCACCGGCGTGCAGCTTCACCAGGTACTTGATCGTCGCGATGATGTCGTCGACGGTCAGCACACCGGCGTCGAGCGGGGCGTCGGCGCCCAGCTTCTTGTTGACCTTGTAGCGGCCGACCTTCGCGAGGTCGTAGCGCTTGGGGTTGAAGTAGAGGTTCTCGAGCAGCGTCTGCGCGGCCTCACGCGTCGGGGGCTCGCCCGGGCGCAGCTTGCGGTAGATGTCGAGCAGCGCGTCGTCCTGGCCCTGGGTGTGGTCCTTCTCCAGGGTGGCGCGCATGGACTCGTACTCGCCGAACTCCTCGAGGATCTGCTCGGTGGTCCAGCCGAGCGCCTTCAGGAGGACGGTGACGGACTGCTTGCGCTTACGGTCGATGCGGACGCCGACCATGTCGCGCTTGTCGACCTCCATCTCCAGCCAGGCACCCCGGGACGGGATGATCTTGGCCGTGAAGATGTCCTTGTCGGACGTCTTGTCGATGGCGGAGTCGAAGTAGACGCCGGGCGAGCGGACCAGCTGCGAGACGACGACACGCTCGGTGCCGTTGATGCAGAAGGTGCCCTTGTTGGTCATGAGCGGGAAGTCGCCCATGAAGACCGTCTGAGACTTGATCTCACCGGTCTCGTTGTTGGTGAACTCGGCCGTGACGAAGAGCGGGGCCGCGTACGTGAAGTCGCGCTCCTTGCACTCGTCGATCGAGTTCTTCGGGGGCTCGAAGCGGTGGTCGCGGAAGGTCAGCGACATCGACCCGCTGAAGTCCTCGATCGGGGAGATCTCCTCGAAGATCTCCTCCAGACCGGACTTGGTGGGGACGTCCTGACCGGACTCCAGCGCAGCCTCGACGCGAGCCTTCCAGGCGGCATTGCCGAGCAGCCAGTCGAAGCTCTCGGTCTGCAGCGCGAGGAGGTTCGGAACCTCGAGGGGCTCCTTGATCTTCGCAAAAGAGATGCGCAGCGGGGCGGTGCTGGCGCCGTTGTTCGTATTGGCAGTCGAGGCGTTGCGCGAGGCGGCCAAGAGGGGGTCCTTCCGAGGGCTCGGACTCACTACGCGCGTACCGGCCCCACTCCGTGCATCGAAAGAAATCCCAGGTCAGCGGGTTTCCATCGGCTGTGCTCGATAGTGGGCATGCCCCTGGTGACGGGCAGGGAGCAGCTAACAGGCAGCGCAAAGGGTCAGTGTAGCCACTTGGCCCACTGATGTCCAGAGCGGATGTGCGGAGACCGGTGCGATACCAATCTCTCCCTCCGGGATCCTGTTGTGTCCCTCGCCGTGCGGCGGACGCCCGAGGGCATCGCCTGACGCAAGACTTCCCAGTTCGCCTTCGATCCATGCCTCGGACGGTGGACCGATGTGGCGACGCGTCCTGAGAATTGCGCGCCCCGTCGCGTTCGTCAAGGCCCACGGCCCGTCCGGGAGGGCAACGAAGATCACCATACTCGCCCCCGGGACGTGCTCCGCGCAGCCCTGGCGGGGAAACGCCGACGGGCGACCACCCGCATGGGTGATCGCCCGCCTGCTACCGGCAACCGCCGGCGAAAAGAGTCAGACGACTCGCGAGGCCTTACTTGACCTCGACGGAGGCGCCGGCGCCCTTGAGGGCCTCGGCGGCCTTCTCCGCGGCGTCCTTGGCGACCTTCTCGAGGACCGGCTTCGGGGTGCCGTCGACGAGGTCCTTGGCCTCCTTCAGGCCCAGGGAGGTCAGCTCACGGACGACCTTGATGACCTGGATCTTCTTGTCACCGGCGGCGGTGAGGATGACGTCGAACTCGTCCTTCTCCTCGACGGCCTCAGCGGCGCCGCCAGCGGCACCACCGGCAACGACGACCGGCGCGGCGGCGGCGGCGGTGACGTCGAACTTCTCCTCGAACGCGGACACGAAGGCCGCGAGCTCGATGAGGGTCATCTCCTCGAACTGCGCGAGCAGCTCGTCCTGGGTCAGCTTCGCCATGATGGCGGGTCCTTCCACTAAATCGGCAGGTGCCGGATGTACATGTCGGCGGGCGTGCGGCCCGCTGCGATCAGCGCCGCCCTTGTGCGGCACCGATCAATGCGCGAGCCGAATTACTCGGCACCGCCCTGCTCGGCGAGCTTGGCGCGCAGCGCGTCCGCAGTGCGGACGAGCTTCGTCGGCAGCGCCTGGAAGAGCGAGGCAGCCTGGGACTGCTTGCCCTTCATGGCACCGGCCAGCTTGCTGAGCAGAACCTCGCGGGACTCGAGGTCCGCAAGCTTCTTGATCTCATCAGCGGAGAGCGCCTTACCGTCAAGGACACCGCCCTTGATGATGAGGTTGGGGTTCTCCTTGGCGAAGTCACGGAGACCCTTCGCCGACTCCACCGGGTCACCGGTGACGAAGGCAACCGCCGTCGGGCCAGCGAAGAGCTGGTCCTCCAGCGTGATCCCGGCCTCACGGGCCGCGATCTGGGTCAGCGTGTTCTTCACCACGGCGTACTGCGCGTTCTCACCGAGCGAACGGCGCAGCGTCTTGAGCTGCGCCACGGTGAGACCGCGGTACTCGGTCAGCACAGCGGCGTTCGAGCTACGGAACTTGTCCGTCAGCTCGGCAACCGCAGCAGCCTTGGCGGACGTCGCCATGAGCCTCGGCCTCCTTCCGGGTGATTCGGGACCGCTATGCGAAGGGACCTGGGCAAAACGAAACGCCCCGGCGCAGGCGCTCGGGGCGTAACTCGACCGCTTCGACCCGAAGTCGTCGCGGGAGTGCTTCCTCAAATCACCTGCGCAGGTCGCCCGCAGCTAGCGGATCCTTCGGCCACCACACCTCCGCGAAGGAGGCATAGCAACGACCAGCGGTCTTTGGCTTCTGCAAGAAGGTACGTGAACGGGGCGCCCGGATGCAAATCGGCATCCGGGCGCATGTTCCGGCGGGTGAGGCCGGGGTGAGAAAGGCCGGGAGACCGGGAGAGGAGGAGATCAGGAGGCCATCGACGGGATGCCGCCGCCGGACTCCTTCATCTTCTTGATCTTCTCCAGCAGGTCGGTCGTCTGGTCCGCGGGCGGCGCCTGGACATCGGCGGGCGTGCCGTAGTCGGTCAGGGTCTCGCTGATCTCCATCCGGCCCTTGCCGGTGTCCATGGTCATGTCCAGCTTCACCGGGAGGTCGCCGGAGTCGATCCAGACGTCCATGTCGTACTGCGTGATGCCCATCTGCTTGACGGTGCCGAGCAGCTGCTGCCGGTCCTGCTCGCTCAGCCCTTCGAGGCCCTTGTTGGACTTCAGGGCCTCGTCCACGGTCAGCGTGCCCTTGTAGTGCTGGGCCCGCTTCCCCGCGACCGTCTCCTCGCCGACCAGCTTGACGTTGGGAGAGGCCTTCAGGAGCGCCATCTGCTGGGCCGGGTCCTGGCTCTGCCCCTGGCCGCCGCCCAGGAGCTGCTGGAGCCCCTTGGAGTCGTTGCCGGACTCCTTCGCCATGGCCGCGAGGTCGAGCTTCACCCAGCGCTTCCCGTCGTTCTTGGCGGCGCCCTCCGGCCCGATGTCGGTGTACGTGGCGGTGCCGATCGTCACGGAACGGGTCTCGGCCGCGGCGCCGTCCTTGCCGGGCAGCCCGGTCATGCGCTGGTCCACGACGGTGGGGTTCCAGCCCATGACACCGGACGACCGGAGGGTCAGGGGCTCGCCGCCGAGCCCCGGCATCTTCATGGTCATCTCGAACTTGGCCGACTTCGCGGACTGCGTCTTCTCGAAGGCCGCGTTCACGGCCTCGGCCGGCTTCCCCGCGGCGGCCGGCTTGCCGGGCCCTGCGGAGCCCTCAGCGGCCTTGTCGTCCTTCTTGTCGCCCCCACAGGCCGCGACACCGGCCAGCAGCGCCACGGCCGTCACCGAGACGCTCAGGCGCTTCCAGGCGGACTTCTGCATGTCCTTGCCCCCCTCTGCTCAAAAGCGATCAATGTGAACGCTAGTTCACCACCGGTGCAGAGTGGGCCGCCCTGCGCAAAGTCCCCGTTAAAACGCAGCCGGGTCAAAGCAGCCGGTAAAACGCGGGCAGGCCCGCATCTCACAAGGAGATGCGGGCCTGCCCGTTCGCTCTCGCGCCGAGGCGTCGTGATCCGGTCAGGATCAGACGGTCTCGTCCTCCACCAGGAGGTTGCGGGTGCGGTTGGTGTCCAGCGGGATGCCGGCGCCCATGGTGGTGGTCAGGGTCGCCTTCTTGATGTAGCGGCCCTTCGCGGCGGACGGCTTGAGACGGGTGATCTCCTCAAGCGCGGCGGCGTAGTTCTCCACCAGCTTGGCCTCGTCGAAGGAGACCTTGCCGATGATGAAGTGCAGGTTCGAGTGCTTGTCGACGCGGAACTCGATCTTGCCGCCCTTGATGTCGGTCACGGCCTTGGCCGTGTCCGGGGTGACGGTGCCGGTCTTCGGGTTCGGCATCAGACCACGGGGACCGAGCACGCGGCCGAGGCGGCCGACCTTGCCCATGAGGTCCGGGGTGGCGACGACGGCGTCGAAGTCCAGACGGCCCTTCGCGACCTCGTCGATCAGCTCGTCGGCGCCGACGATGTCGGCACCCGCGGCACGCGCGGCCTCGGCACGGTCGCCGGTCGCGAAGACCAGGACCCGGGCGGTCTTACCGGTGCCGTGCGGAAGGTTCACGGTGCCGCGGACCATCTGGTCGGCCTTGCGCGGGTCGACACCCAGACGCATGGCAACCTCGACGGTCGCGTCGAACTTGACGGAGGACGTCTCCTTCGCCAGGCGGACGGCCTCGAGCGGGGCGTACAGACGCTCCCGGTCGATCTTCGCGTCCACGTTGCGAAGAGTCTTGCTGCGCTTCACTGCTTCTCCTCAGGATTGGAGTCGTGGTGCGGGCCGCGCCGGCCCTTCCACGGGTACTGCTTGGGGGTGGCTGATCAGCCCTCGACCGTGATGCCCATGGAGCGGGCGGTGCCGGCGATGATCTTCGCGGCGGCATCCAGGTCGTTGGCGTTCAGGTCGGGCATCTTGGTGGTGGCGATCTCGCGGACCTGCGCCTCGGTGATCTTGGCGACCTTGGTCTTGTGCGGCTCGCCGGAGCCCTTCTCCACACCCGCGGCCTTGAGGATCAGCTTCGCGGCCGGCGGAGTCTTGGTCACGAAGGTGAAGGAGCGGTCCTCGTAGACCGTGATCTCCACCGGCACGACCATGCCACGCTGCGACTCGGTCGCGGCGTTGTAGGCCTTGCAGAACTCCATGATGTTGACGCCGTGCTGACCCAGCGCGGGGCCGACCGGCGGAGCCGGGTTCGCGGCACCGGCCTGGATCTGGAGCTTGATAAGCCCCGTGACCTTCTTCTTCTTGGGAGGCATTGCTCTCTCCGGGTCCTAGTGAGAGTTTTTTTGCCGGCGCACACTGCGCGCAGGCATACCGCACCACGATAACGGGTAACGTGGCCGGGCCAAAAACCGACAGGTCAGACGAGCTCTGGGAGCCGGTCTGACCTGTTCGGAGGCGTTTACGCCAGAAGGTGTGCCCGAAGGCGTCAGTTCTTCTGGATCTGGTCGAAGCTCAGCTCGACCGGGGTCTCGCGGCCGAAGATCTCGACGAGGCCCTTGACCTTCTTCGAGTCGGCGTTGATCTCGTTGATCGTGGCCTGCAGGGTCGCGAACGGGCCGTCGGTGACGGTGACCGAGTCGCCCACCTCGAAGTCCAGGACCTGGACCTCGACCTTGCGCTGCGGCGCCGGCTTGCCCTCGGCCTCGGCGGCCTCGCGGGCGGCCTTCTCCTCGGCCTCCGGGGCGAGCATCTTGACGATCTCGTCCAGCGTCAGCGGGTAGGGGTCGTAGGCGTTGCCGACGAAGCCGGTGACGCCCGGGGTGTTGCGGACGACGCCCCAGGACTCGTTCGTCAGGTCCATGCGCACCAGGACGTAGCCCGGGAGCTTGTTCTGGCGGACGGTGCGGCGGTCGCCGTTCTTGATCTGGACGACCTCCTCCTGCGGCACCTCGGCCTGGAAGATGTAGTCCTCGACGTTGAGCGAGACGGCGCGCTGCTCGAGGTTGGTCTTCACGCGGTTCTCGTAACCGGCGTAGGTGTGGATGACGTACCACTCGCCGGGCAGGCCGCGGAGCTCCTCGCGAAGGGCGGCGACCGGGTCGGCGGCGGGCTCCTCCTCGGCGGCCTCCTCGGCCTCCTCGGCGGCGGACTCGTCGCCCTCGGCGGCCTCGTCGCTGTCGCTCTCGACGTGGAGGGCGGCCTCCTCGGCCGGCTCGCCGGCGGCGGCTTCCTCGGCGTCGAGCTCGTCGGCGGCGTCGGCGCCCTCGACGATCTCCTGCGGGGTGTCGTCGCCCTCGACCTCGGCCGAGGCAGCGGTGGCATCCACGTCGGCCTCTGCCGCCTCGACGGGCTCGACGGCGTCGTTCAGGTTCGGGTCAGACACGTGGCTGCTTCTTCCTGGCTACAAGGGGTGGAACGTGCGAAAGGGGCGGCTCGCCTCACGGCAGCCGCCCTACCCGCGGATTCAGCCGAAGACGTACTTGACGGCGTTGGTGAACCCATAGTCAATCACGGTGACCAGGCCAATGACGATGACGACAAAGACGATCACCACGGTGGTGTACGTCGACAGCTGGCCCCGGGTGGGCCAGACGACCTTGCGGAGCTCTGCGACGATCTGGCGGTAGAAGAGCGCGAGGCGGCCGAAGGGGCCCTTCTTCCCGCGCTTCCCGCCACGGCGGCCCTTCCTGGCGGCCACCTCGTCCTCGGGACGACCGCTCTCAGGCGTCGCGGTGGAGCCAAGGGCTTCCGTCACTACGTCCTCACCTGAATCCGGGTCGTGACCGTGCCGCGCCCGGTTGAGCCGCACGGCGGTGCATTTCAGTACGTACGCACGCACGCACCCTGGTGACGATGCGTGTAGCAGGGCCGAAGGGACTTGAACCCCCAACCGCTGGTTTTGGAGACCAGTGCTCTACCAATTGAGCTACGACCCTTTGTGGTTCCCCAACGTACCGCATCCGGGCGCTCGCACGGTGTGTGCGGAGCCGGATCGCGGCCGGTGAGGGCCAACGGTGGATGAGTGTACGTGGTCCTGGGGCGTGCGTCGAACAGCTTGTGGCCGGAGCCGGTCCGGAAGGTCGTATTCCGCCCTCCGCCGGACCCTCGTCCGGACGGCTCCGGGCCGTACGTGAAACGGGTGTGCCCCCTTCGTTCCCCGTCTGCAACGATGCCCCCATGAGCTCTGCGACTCCTTCCGAGCCCCCCGTCCAGTCCCCCACCGAGCGCCGGGTCTCCGCCCGCATCGGCTCGATCTCCGAGTCCGCGACCCTCGCCGTCGACGCCAAGGCCAAGGCCCTCAAGGCCGCCGGGCGCCCGGTGATCGGTTTCGGCGCCGGCGAGCCCGACTTCCCCACCCCCGGCTACATCGTCGAGGCCGCGGTCGAGGCCTGCCGCGACCCGAAGAACCACCGCTACACGCCCGCCGGCGGCCTGCCCGAGCTGAAGGCCGCGATCGCCGCGAAGACGCTGCGCGACTCCGGCTACCAGGTCGAGGCCTCGCAGGTGCTGGTCACCAACGGCGGCAAGCAGGCCATCTACGAGGCCTTCGCCGCGATCCTCGACCCGGGCGACGAGGTCATCGTCCCGGCCCCGTACTGGACCACCTACCCCGAGTCCATCCGGCTGGCCGGCGGCGTCCCGGTCGAGGTCGTCGCCGACGAGACCACCGGCTACCGCGTCTCGGTGGAGCAGCTGGAGGCCGCCCGCACGGAGCGCACGAAGGTGCTGCTCTTCGTCTCCCCGTCGAACCCGACGGGCGCGGTGTACTCGCGCGAGCAGGTCGAGGCGGTGGGCCGCTGGGCCGCGGAGCACGGGCTGTGGGTCCTCACGGACGAGATCTACGAGCACCTGGTGTACGGCGACGCCGAGTTCTCGTCGCTGCCGGTCGTGGTGCCGGAGCTGCGTGACAAGTGCATCGTCGTCAACGGCGTCGCCAAGACGTACGCCATGACCGGCTGGCGGGTCGGGTGGGTCATCGCCCCGCAGGACGTGATCAAGGCCGCGACGAACCTGCAGTCGCACGCCACGTCGAACGTGTCCAACGTCGCACAGCGCGCGGCGATCGCGGCCGTCTCCGGCGACCTGTCCGCCGTCGACGAGATGAAGACCGCCTTCGACCGCCGCCGCCGCACGATCGTGCGCATGCTCAACGAGATCGACGGCGTCTTCTGCCCGGAGCCGGAGGGCGCGTTCTACGCCTACCCGTCGGTCAAGGAGCTGCTCGGCAAGGAGATCCGCGGCAAGCGGCCCGCCACGTCCGTGGAGCTCGCCGCGCTGATCCTGGAGGAGGTCGAGGTCGCGGTGGTGCCGGGCGAGGCGTTCGGCACGCCGGGGTACCTGCGGCTGTCCTACGCGCTGGGTGACGAGGACCTGGTCGAGGGCGTCTCGCGGATCCAGAAGCTGCTTGCGGAGGCGCGGGACTGAGCGCGGCACTGAGCGCTGCCGCCGTTCGGCGTACGGGTCCCCGGCTTGTGCCGGGGGCCCGTATTCGTTTCGGTTGCGTTTTCGGGGCGGCGCCCGATGGCGTCCGTTGAGCGAAAGTCCCTTCCGGTTGACGTGGTGCGTGCGGCAGGATCTGCGAATGGAGAGTGTTCGTGACGTCCGTCTGCTGCCGAAAGCCCATCTGCACCTGCACTTCACCGGGTCGATGCGGCCTTCCACCCTGCTGGAGCTCGCCGACAAGTACGGGGTGCACCTCCCCGAGGCGCTGAGCAGCGGCGAGCCGCCGAAATTGCGGGCCACGGACGAGCGGGGCTGGTTCCGGTTCCAGCGGCTCTACGACATCGCGCGGTCGTGCCTGCGGGAGCCCGACGACATCCGGCGGCTGGTGCGGGAGGCCGCGGAGGAGGACGTCCGGGACGGAAGCGGGTGGCTGGAGATCCAGGTCGACCCGACGTCGTACGCGCCTCGGCTGGGCGGGCTCATCCCCGCTCTGGAGATCATCCTGGATGCGGTCGAGGAGGCTTCGAAGGAGACCGGGCTGGGCATGCGGGTGCTCGTCGCCGCCAACCGCATGAAGCACCCCCTGGACGCGCGGACGCTGGCGCGGCTCGCCGTGCGCTACGCCGACCGGGGCGTGGTCGGCTTCGGGCTCTCCAACGACGAGCGGCGCGGGCTCGCGCGCGACTTCGACCGTGCGTTCGAGATCGCGCGTGAGGGCGGGCTCCTGGCCGCGCCGCACGGCGGCGAGCTCTCCGGCCCGGGCAGCGTCCGCGACTGCCTCGACGACCTCCACGCGTCGCGGGTCGGGCACGGCGTGCGGGCCGCGGAGGACCCGCGACTGCTGCGGAAGCTCGCGGAACGGGGCGTGACCTGCGAGGTCTGCCCGTCCTCGAACGTCGCCCTGGGCGTCTACGAGAAGCCGGGCGACGTGCCGCTGCGGACGTTGTGGGACGCCGGCGTGCCGATAGCGCTCGGCGCGGACGACCCCCTGCTCTTCGGCTCGCGGCTCGCCGCGCAGTACGAGCTGGCGCGGGAGCACCACGGCTTCACGGACGCGGAGCTGGCGGAGCTGGCGAGACAGTCGGTACGGGGGTCGGCTGCGCCGGCACCGATCCGGGCGGGGCTGCTGCGGCGCATTGACGAGTGGCTGGCCGCGGCCTGAGGCTGCGCGCCATGGCTCTCTCCCCACCCCGGTTGTGGGCAGGCGTCCCGCAGGGCGGGACGGGTGGGCACAACCGAGCCACCGGCCCGCACCTGGTCACGAGACCTCAGCCAGCGGCTACAGCGCCACGCCAACCGTGACCGGCTCGTTCACCAGGGTCACCCCGAACGCCGCGTGAACACCGGCCCGGACCTCCCGGGCGAGAGCGAGGAGATCCTCCGTGGTGGCCGAACCCCGGTTCGTAAGAGCCAGCGTGTGCTTGGTGGAGATGCGCGCCGGCCCCGCCCCGTACCCCTTCGTGAACCCCGCCTTGTCGATCAGCCACGCCGCGGAGGTCTTCACGAAGCCCTCCCCCGCCGGGTAGGCGGGCGGCGTGACCTCGGCTCCGAGCCGTTCCGCCACCCGGGCCAGGAACGCCGCGTGCTCCGCCTCGGTCAGGATCGGGTTGCAGAAGAACGAGCCCGCCGACCACGTGTCGTGGTCCTCCGGGTCGAGGACCATGCCCTTGCCGGCGCGCAGCTTGAGGACCGTCTCGCGGGCGCGGGCCGCGGGGACGCGGTCGCCGGCCTCGACGCCGAGGACGCGGGCGGTCTCGGGGTAGCGGATGGGCGCGGACAGGCCGTCCGCGTCCTCCAGCGCGAAGCGGACGCGGAGCACGACGTAGCGGGCGGGGTCCTGCTTGAAGCGGCTGTGGCGGTAGGAGAAGGCGCAGTCGGCGTTGGAGATCGTCACGGTCTCGCCGGTGCGGCGGTCGTAGGCGATCACTTCGGTGATCGTCTGGGAGACGTCCTGGCCGTAGGCGCCGACGTTCTGGATGGGGGTGGCGCCGGCGGAGCCGGGGATGCCGGCGAGGCACTCGATGCCGGCGAGGCCGGCTTCCACGGTGCGGGCGACGGCGTCGGACCAGTTCTCGCCGGCGGCCAGTTCGAGAGCGGTGCCGTCGAGGGTGAAGCCGGTGGTGGCGATGCGCAGGGCGGTGCCGTCGAAGCCCTTGTCGGAGATGACGAGGTTGCTGCCGCCGCCGATGATCAGCAGCGGGGTTCCGGCCTCGTCGGCCTCGCGGACCGCGGCGATGACCTCGGCGTCGGTGGTGGCCGTGATCAGACGGCGGGCGGGGCCGCCGAGCCCCGCGGCCTCGACGCGGCGCACGGCCTCGCGGAAGCCGAGGTGATCC
>NZ_JBPQTW010000033.1:0-46393 GCF_051386535.1 Streptomyces sp. URMC 127 | reverse complement strand
GCCCCCGGGACGCCCGCCGCCCGGGGCGTGCCCACCCCCAAGGACCTCGCCACCCTCGGCCGCGGCCTCGCCGCCCAGCCCGCCGACCGCTCCGGCGGCTCCGGCAGCGGCCAGGGCGGCGCCTCCGGCCAGAGCAACGGCTCCGCCCTCGCCGCCAACGCCACCCTGCGCTGGTCCTCCGACAAGGGCTGGATCGAGCGCCCCGGCACCGGCGGGCCCGGCGAGCCCCCCGAGACCGCCGCGCTGCCGATGCTCGCCCAGCTCACCAGCGCCGAGCAGCGCTGGGCGGACCGCGAGGAGGACATCACCACCGTCGGCGGCGACCCCTTCGAGGTCGGCCAGGTCTTCGCCCGGCGCTGGGCCGAGCGCCTCACCGACGCCGTCCACCTCCAGCACCTCTCCGCCGAATACCCCCGCATCCCGCACCGCATCGACGGGGAGCTGCTGCGCTACGCCGCCCGCTTCGGCCTGCTCGCCCACAAGGACGACCAGATCGACGAGCACGACCGCTATGCCATCCGCGCCGGATTCTGGCGCGAGATCGACACCCGTACGGCGGCGGAGCGCGCTCCCGCAGGGGACTGAGCGGCACTCCGCCCGACCCGCGCCCCCCGGAGCCCGCCCCGGGCACGGGGGCGCGTACCCTCGTAGCTCGTGAGGACGGGCGTGAAAGAGGCGGCTCCAGCCGCCACGGTGTGCACCGTGCGCGGCCTGGTCAAGACCTATCCCGCCGCGCGCGGCCGGCGCGGCGCGCCCGGAACCGCCGCGGTCCGCGCCAGCGACGGCATCGACCTGGAGGTCCGCCGCGGCGAGATCTTCGGCCTGCTCGGCCCCAACGGCGCCGGCAAGTCCACCCTCGTCCGCCAGCTGACCGGCCTGCTCCGCCCCGACGAGGGCAGCGTCGAGCTCCTCGGCCACGACCTCGTGCGCCACCCCGAGCGCGCCGCCCGCCTCGTCGGCTACCTCGGCCAGCAGTCCACCGCGCTCGACGAGCTGACCGTCGCCCTCGCCGCCGAGACCACCGGCCGGCTCCGCGGCCTCACCCTGCGGGCGGCCCGCGAGGAGCGCGACGCCGTCCTCGACGAGCTGGGCCTCACCCCGCTCGCCGGGCGCCCCCTGAAGAAGCTCTCCGGCGGCCAGCGCCGCCTCGCCTGCTTCGCCGCCGCGCTCGTCGGCGACCGCCCCGTCCTCGTCCTCGACGAGCCCACCACCGGCATGGACCCCGTCGCGCGCCGCGCCGTCTGGGCCGCCGTCGACCGGCGGCGCGCCGAGCGCGGCGCGACCGTCGTGCTCGTCACCCACAACGTCATCGAGGCCGAGACCGTCCTCGACCGCGTCGCCGTGCTGGAGCGCGGCCGGATCATCGCCTGCGACACGCCCGCCGGGCTGAAGGAGCTCGTCGGCGACGAGGTCCGCGTCGAGCTCGTCTGGCGCGACCAGGCCCCCCTGCACGTCCCCGAGGTCGCGGCCCTGGGCGAGAGCGCGCAGACCGCCGGCCGGCGCTGGACGCTGCGGCTCGCCCCCGCCGAGGCGCGCGCCGCCGTCGCCGCGGTCACCGGCGGGCCCGCCTTCGCCGCGCTCGACGACTTCACCCTCACCACGCCCAGCCTGGAGGACGTCTACCTCGCGCTCGGCGGCCGCTCGGAAGGCGCGGAGGGGCTGGTGAAGGCGTGACCCGAGGCGTGTCGACCGGCTCGCCGACCGGACGGAACAGGAGCTGTGCCGGGTGAGTGCTGTATCCGCAGAGGCGGTGACCGCCGGGGCGGTCCGGACCGGGAGCGGGTCCCGGCCGCGGCCGGGCGGCGAGGACGCCGCCCCGCTCGCGCCCGCGGCGAAGCTGCTGCCCGCCCTGGCCGCCGTGTACCGCGCGCAGCTCTCGCGGGCCCGGGTCGCGCGGATCCCGCTGCTCTTCGTGGCGACGTTCCAGTCCGTCGGCATCATGATCATGATGCGGGGCGTGGTGGACGGCGGCGAGGAGGCGCGGGCCGTCGTGGCCGGCTCCAGCGTGCTCGTCGTCGCCTTCGTCGCCCTCAACCTCCTCGCCCAGTACTTCGGCCAGCTGCGCGCGAGCGGCGGCCTCGACCACTACGCGACGCTGCCCGTGCCGCCCGCCGCGGTGGTGCTGGGCGCGGCCGCCGCGTACGCCTCCTTCACCGTGCCCGGGACCGCCGTCACCGCGGTCGTGGGCAGCGCGCTCTTCGGCCTGCCGATGGGCAACCTGTGGGTGCTCGCCGCGGTCGTCCCGCTCTCCGGCGCGGCCCTCGCCGGGCTCGGCGCGGCCCTCGGGCTGCTCGCACCCCGCCAGGAGCTCGCCACGCTCTGCGGACAGCTCGGCATGTCGGCCGCGCTCCTGCTGGGCGTGCTGCCCGCCGCGCACATGCCCGCGCCCATCGCCTACGCGCGCGACCTGCTCCCCTCCACGTACGGAGTGGAGGCGCTCGCCCGCACCTTCGACGCGCGCCCCGACTGGGCCGTGGTCGCCGCCGACCTCGGCGTGTGCGCGGCCGTCGGCGTGGTGTCGCTGGCCGCGGCGACGTGGGCGTACCGCCGGGCGGCCGTGCGATGACGCGCCAGGACCGTCCTGCCGCCGGGTCCGCGGTCGCGACCTGGCACGATGACAGGGTGACCGCACCGCTGACGCCGCATGACCCGCCCTCGAACGAGCCCGGCCCCGGGGCCGGGGCCGGTCCTGACGCGGAGCACGGGCCCGTCCCCGCGGACGAGGCCGAGCGCCGTGCCGAGCTGCGCGCCGAACTGCGGCAGGCCGCGGTCGTCGCCGCGGCGGTGGCGGTCTCCGGCGTGCTGCTCGGGCTGCTGTGGGCGTGGCTGGCGCCGCGCGTCCCCCTCATCTCCGACGGCAAGGCCGTCTACCTGAAGAACAGCGAGGGCGAGCAGGCCATCGGCGCCGACGGCACGTTCGTGCTGCTGGCCCTCGGGCTCGGTGCGCTCAGCGGGGCCGTCGTCTTCTGGCTGCGGCGCCGCGGGGGCGTTCCGCTGGTGGTGGGGCTGGCGGCGGGCTCCTTCGCCGCCTCGGTGATCGCCTGGCGCCTGGGCATGTGGCTCGGCCCCACGTCCGACGTGGTGGCGGCGGCCCGCGCCGCGGGGCGCGGCGTCGTCTTCGACGCGCCGCTCAAGCTCGCGGCGAAGGGGGCGCTGCTGGCGTGGCCGCTCGCGGCGATGGCGTTGCACTTGGCTCTGACGGCGCTGTTCGGACCGCGGGACCCCGAACCGGAGCCGCACTGGGAGCCCGGGGAGCCGGGCGCTCCGGCCTGAGGCCGGTCCGGCACCGCCGGTCACCTCCGGCGGGGGTTGCGCGCCGCCGCGGCGGGGGAGAGTGCCCCGGTCCCGCCCTTTCACCGTTTCCTCCTGCGGAGGGCAGGCCTGGGCGGCCGCCCAGGACATCCCCCCGCCGCCACGGCGCATCACCACGACGGCGAGGGTCCGGCGGAATTCCCGGGCACCGGGGCGCCGGTACGTACCCCGGAACAGCCGGCCGGCTACGCCGGCCTGCGGCCGTGGTTGGCGCGGTTCTTCTTCAGGCGCCAGCGACGCTTGCGGGTGCGCTTCGACATGGGCGTCCCTCCCGAGTCGCGGGGGCGCACGCACGGCGGCCCGCTACCCGACGGTCGTAGCCCAGCGAAGGGCGGCCGTCCAGACCCCCCGCACCCGCGCGGTCACGCCCGGGCGATCGGCGCGATCACCGCGCCCGTGAGGGCGGCCAGGTCACCGGGCGAGAGCTCGACCTCCAGGCCCCGCCGCCCCGCCGAGACGCAGATGGTCGCGTGGGAGCGCGCGGAGGCGTCCAGCGCGGTCGGCAGCCGCCGGCGCTGTCCGAGCGGCGAGATGCCGCCCCGTACGTACCCGGTCGTGCGCTCCGCGGCCGCCGGGTCGGCCATCGCCGCCCGCTTGCCGCCGACGGCCGCGGCGAGGGCCTTCAGGTCGAGCGAGCCGGAGACGGGCACGACGGCGACCGTCAGCGCGCCGTCGACCTCGGCGACGAGGGTCTTGAAGACCTGCGCGGGATCCCGCCCGAGGGCCTCCGCGGCCTCCGTGCCGTAGGAGGCGGTGGCCGGGTCGTGGTCGTAGGAGTGCACGGTGAAGGCGGTCCCCGCCTTCTCCAGGGCGACGATGGCCGGGGTCGAGCCCGACCGCTGCTTGCGGGCCAAGAGTGCCGTTCCGTCCGGTCAGTTGGGGTTCGTCGGCTGCCGGGTCAGCTCCACGGCCGGCAGCGACGGGAGCTTACCGATCACCGCGGTTTCGGCGCGCAGCATTTTCAGCTCGCGCGCGAGCCGCGTCGCGGTGTCCGGCGTCTCCAGGAGCCGCTGCTTCGCCGGGACGTCGAGCATGGC
The DNA here is from genome assembly GCF_051386535.1 of Streptomyces sp. URMC 127. Lineage (NCBI taxonomy): Bacteria > Bacillati > Actinomycetota > Actinomycetes > Kitasatosporales > Streptomycetaceae > Streptomyces > Streptomyces sp. URMC 127. The sequence goes on along the minus strand of NZ_JBPQTW010000033.1, from coordinate 42,044 downwards.
CGCCGCGGCGACGAGGTAGGAGAGCACGGACGGGTCGCCCGGCAGGTCCGTCTGCCCGGCGAGCGTGCGCTCGGTCGCCCCGGCGAGCCGCTTCTGGTAGGCGCGGAAGGCCCGGACGACGCCGGAGGCCAGCGCGCCCGCCCCTTCGCCCTGCTGCTCCTCGACGTCCTCGACCTCGCCCGTCAGGTACGGCCCGGAGGCGTCGACGGACAGCAGCCGGAAGCGGGTGGTGCCGGTGGCGAGGACCTCGTACGTGCCGCCCGAGCGCTCCCGGATCGTGGCCGCCTCGGCCACGCAGCCCACGGTGTGGAACGCCTTGAGCGGGTCGGGGCCGAAGCCGGACGCCGGCCCGGGCTCGGGGCGCGCGCCCTCGGGCAGCCCGGGCGCCGTGGGCGCGACCTCGCTGCCGTCGCGGATGGCGACGACGCCGAAGCGCCGCGGAGCCTCCTCGGGGAGCGCCGACAGGTCGCGCATCAGCGCGCGGTAGCGCTGCTCGAAGACGTTCAGGGGCAGCACGAGGCCGGGGAACAGCACCGAGTTCAGCGGGAAGAGGGGCAGGCGCGCGGTGGTCACAGCCGGTAAGCCTAATGGCCTGTGCACCGTTGCCGCCCGGGCGTTCACTGCCGGCGCAGCAGCCGGGAGGCGCCCGCCGCCACGGTCGTCGCCAGCATCCAGCCGAGCAGGATGAGCACGGTGACCACCCACTGCGAGAGGCCCGTGGGCCGCCAGGCGCTGCCCTGCCCGAGGTCGATGACCGGCACGAGCAGGTCGAGGGAGTACAGCCAGGGGTTCCAGGCGGGGCCCTCGCCCGCCTTCAGCGGCGGCACGGGCCGCAGCGTGAAGTAGACGGTGGCGGCGGCCCACAGCACGGCCATCCACACGGCCGCCCGGCCGGGCCGGTAGCCGTAGGCCACCATCCAGTCCTGCAGGTAGCCCCAGGCCTTGCCGGCCGGGGGCAGCGTCTCGCGGCGGCGGCGCTGCTTGGCGAGCAGGACGGCGCGGGCGTCGGCGTCCTCGCCGCTGTCGCGCAGGGCGCTCGCCAGCTGCTCGTACGGCTCCGGCGCGTACTCCGGGGTGGCCGCGGCCACCCACTCCAGCCGCAGGCTCAAGGGGAAGCGGCCGAGCGGTATCAGCGTCTCGTAGGAGAAGCCGGCCATCACCAGGCTGCCGGGCCCGGGCCAGCTGTCGTAGCGGTCGACGAGGTTGGACACGCGGGCTCCCGAGAGCACCACGCGGCCGCGCTGCGCCCACTCGCCGAGGAAGCGCAGCTCGGGCGTCTGGATGCGGCGCAGCGACAGCTCCTGGTCGGCCTCCAGGGCGAACCGCGCCTCGCTGAAGTCGACGGCGTCGCCGAACCGGCCGTCGTCCAGCCGCACCCCGCCCCGGCACTCGAAGGCCTGGGTGCGGGTGCCGTGCGGCGGGGTGGCGGTGCCGTACGGGGGAGTGGTGCCGGTGGTGAACGGATAGCCGCGGACCCCGGCGCCCGTCAGATAGAGGGTGCGCTCGACGGTCAGCTGCGGGGCGTTGAAGGCGCGCCGGCCGTGGGGGTTGCTCAGCGTGGAGCCGCGCAGGCTCAGCGAGACCCCTATCGTCGCGGCCCGCATGCTCAGCTCGCCGTACGAGCGCATCATCTCCGCCTGCATGTCCTGACCGACGCTCATGCCGTCGGCGGCTATCGACACGCCGCGCCGGTCCGGGCGGACGACGAGCTGGTTGAGCAGCAGGTCGGTGCCTATCTGGGCGTCGGTGAGCCGTATGCCGCGCTGGACGACGCAGCGCGCCAGGTGCAGGTCGCCCTCGGCGCGCAGCCGGGCGGCCTCCAGCCGGGGGAGCGAGCAGGCGACGAGGCGCAGGGTGGTGAACTGGCTCTCGGGCAGGAGCACCTCCTGCTCGAAGCGGCAGTTGTGCATCTCGACGTAGGGCACGACCTTGCCGCCCGACAGGTCGAGGGTGCCGGTGATCTGCACGCCGTTGAGCTTGAGGGCGGTCACCCGGCCCGGCAGCGGGGCCGGGCCGTCCAGCAGCAGCAGGGCCACGACGCGGGCCCGCACGCTGCGCTCGGGGCCCCACGCGTGGGGGCCGCGCGGGTCGTTCCACTCGGGGCGGGGGGTGCGCAGGTCGTGGGTGCGGCCGGCGCGGAACGCCTTCCACATCGCCTGCTCGGTCTCGGTCAGCCCCAGCTCCGGCGGCGGGGTGCCGGCTCTCGGGTCGGTCACGCTCCGCACCCCCTCCCGTCACGCGCACCTCGGTGTACCCGTCCCATTCCCCTTGTGTGACCGGTTGAACACTCTCGGTGAAACACCTGTACCAGTGAGTGGTACGGGGCGCGGTGCGACGGGGCGGGTCTGAGACAATTACCGTGTGATCTCCCGAATCGATCTGCGCGGCGCCGCCTCCTCCGAGGCCGGTGTCGACCGCGACCTGCTGCCCCGAGCCGAACTCGACGTCGAGGCCGCCCTGGAGAAGGTGCGGCCCATCTGCGAGGACGTGCATCATCGCGGCACCGCGGCCCTGATCGACTACGCCCACCGGTTCGACGGCGTCACCCTCGACCGCATCCGGGTCCCCGCCGAGGCGATCACCCGCGCCCTCGAAGAGCTCGACCCGGCCGTCCGGGCCGCGCTGGAGGAGTCCATCCGCCGCGCCCGCATCGTCCACCGCGAGCAGCGGCGCACCGACACCACCGTCCAGGTCGTGCCCGGCGGCACCGTCACCGAGCGCTGGGTCCCCGTCCAGCGCGTCGGGCTGTACGTGCCGGGCGGCCGGTCCGTCTACCCCTCGTCCGTGATCATGAACGTGGTGCCGGCCCAGGAAGCCGGCGTCGGCTCCATGGCCGTCTCCTCCCCGCCCCAGGCCGCCTTCGGCGGTCTGCCGCACCCGACGATCCTGGCCGCCTGCGCGCTGCTCGGCATCGACGAGGTCTACGCGGCGGGCGGCGCCCAGGCCGTCGCCATGTTCGCCTACGGCACCGAGGAGTGCCGCCCGGTCAACATGGTCACCGGCCCGGGCAACATCTGGGTCGCCGCCGCCAAGCGGCTGCTCAAGGGCCGCATCGGCATCGACGCCGAGGCCGGCCCCACCGAGATCGCGATCCTCGCGGACGCCACCGCCGACCCCGTGCACGTCGCCGCCGACCTGATCAGCCAGGCCGAGCACGACCCGCTGGCCGCGTCCGTCCTCGTCACCGACTCCGAGGACCTCGCGAACGCGGTCGAGAAGGAGCTGGAGACCCAGGTCGCCGCGACCCGGCACGTCGAGGACCGCATCGTCCCCGCGCTCTCCGGCCGCCAGTCCGGCATCGTCCTGGTCGACTCCGTCGACCACGGCCTCGCCGTCGTGGACGCCTACGGCGCCGAGCACCTGGAGATCCAGACCGCGGACGCCGCGGCCGTCGCCGCCCGGGTGCGGAACGCCGGCGCGATCTTCGTCGGCCCGTACGCGCCGGTCTCCCTCGGCGACTACGCCGCCGGCTCCAACCACGTGCTGCCCACCGGCGGCTGCGCCTGCCACTCCTCCGGCCTGTCCGTCCAGTCCTTCCTGCGCGGCATCCACGTCGTGGACTACACGCGCGAGGCCCTGGCCGAGGTCGCGGGCCACGTGGTCACGCTCGCCGAGGCGGAGGACCTGCCGGCGCACGGCGCGGCGATCAAGGCGCGGTTCGAGTGGAAGGTGCCGGACGGGAAGGCGCCGGACGGAAAGTGACGCACGTGACGCACATGACCCGTATTGACGACCTCCCCATCCGGGACGAGCTGCGCGGCAAGTCCCCGTACGGCGCCCCCCAGCTCGACGTGCCCGTACGCCTCAACACCAACGAGAACCCCTACCCGCTGCCCGAGCCCCTCGTCGCCCGCATCGCCGAGCGCGTCGCCGAGGCCGCCCGGCACCTCAACCGCTACCCCGACCGGGACGCGGTCGAGCTCCGCACCCAGCTCGCCGCCTACCTCACCCGCACCGCGGGCCACGAGGTCGCCATGGCGAACGTCTGGGCGGCCAACGGCTCCAACGAAATCCTGCAGCAGCTGCTGCAGGCCTTCGGCGGGCCCGGCCGCACCGCGATCGGCTTCGAGCCCTCGTACTCGATGCACGCCCTGATCTCCCGCGGCACCGGCACCGGCTGGATCTCCGGCCCCCGCCGCGAGGACTTCACCATCGACGCCGAGGCGGCCGAGCGCGCCATCGCCGAGCACCGGCCCCACGTCGTCTTCATCTGCTCGCCCAACAACCCCACGGGCACCGCCGTCGAGGCGGAGACGGTCCTGCGGCTGTACGAGGCCGCGCAGGCGGCCCGGTCCTCGCTCGTCGTCGTGGACGAGGCCTACGGCGAGTTCAGCCACCGCCCCTCGCTGCTCCCGCTCATCGAGGGCCGGCCGAACCTCGTCGTCTCCCGCACCATGTCCAAGGCCTTCGGCGCCGCCGGGCTCCGCCTCGGCTACCTCGCCGCGGACCCCGCCGTCGTCGACGCCGTCCAGCTCGTGCGCCTGCCGTACCACCTGTCGGCCGTCACCCAGGCCACGGCGCTCGCCGCCCTGGAGCACACCGACACCCTGCTCGGCTACGTCGAACAGCTCAAGGCCGAGCGCGACCGCCTCGTCACCGAGCTGCGCGCCATGGGCTGCGAGGTGACCGACTCGGACGCCAACTTCGTGCAGTTCGGCCGGTTCGCGGACAGCCACGCCGCGTGGGAGGCCATCCTCGGCCACGGCGTGCTGGTCCGGGACAACGGCGTCCCCGGGTGGCTGCGCGTCACCGCCGGCACGCCCGAGGAGAACGACGCGTTCCTGGACGCGGTCCGCGCAGTACTTAAGGAGAACCACTCATGAGCCGCGTCGGGCGCGTCGAGCGCACCACCAAGGAGACCTCCGTCCTCGTCGAGATCGACCTCGACGGGACCGGGCAGGTCGACGTGTCGACAGGGGTCGGATTCTTCGACCACATGCTCGACCAGCTCGGCCGCCACGGCCTCTTCGACCTCACCGTCAAGACCGACGGCGACCTGCACATCGACACCCACCACACCATCGAGGACACCGCCCTCGCACTGGGTGCCGCCTTCAAGCAGGCCCTCGGCGACAAGGTGGGCATCTACCGCTTCGGCAACTGCACCGTGCCCCTGGACGAGTCCCTCGCCCAGGTCACCGTCGACCTCTCCGGCCGCCCCTACCTCGTGCACACCGAGCCCGAGAACATGGCGCCCATGATCGGCGCGTACGACACGACGATGACCCGGCACGTCCTGGAGTCCTTCGTCGCCCAGGCGCAGATCGCCCTGCACGTCCACGTCCCGTACGGGCGCAACGCCCACCACATCGTGGAGTGCCAGTTCAAGGCCCTCGCCCGGGCCCTGCGCTACGCGTGCGAGCGCGACGCGCGCGCGGCCGGGATCATTCCGTCGACGAAGGGTGCGCTCTGATGAACGGCCTGTCCACCACGCTCATCGTCGTCGGCCTGTTCCTGGTCGGCGGCATCATCTCCTTCCTCAAGCAGGGCATGCCCAAGAGCATCATCGTGCTCCTCGGCATAGGCGCCGCGATGTGCCTGACCGCCGGCACCCTCCGTATCGAAGGACTCTGGTCATGAGCGCCCCGAAGAAGAAGGTCGTCGTCTTCGACTACGGCTTCGGCAACGTCCGCTCCGCCGAGCGCGCCCTCGCCCACGTCGGCGCGGACGTCGAGATCACCGGCGACTACGAGACGGCCATGAACGCCGACGGCGTCCTCGTCCCCGGCGTCGGCGCGTTCGCCGCCTGCATGCAGGGCCTGCGCGCCGCCCGCGGCGACTGGATCGTCGGCCGCCGCCTCTCCGGCGGCCGCCCCGTGATGGGCATCTGCGTCGGCATGCAGATCCTCTTCGAGCGCGGCATCGAGCACGGCGTGGAGACCGAGGGCCTGGACGAGTGGCCCGGCGTCGTCGAGCCCCTCAAGGCGGACGTCGTCCCCCACATGGGCTGGAACACCGTCACCCCCGCCGCGGACTCCCAGCTCTTCGCCGGCCTCGACGCGGACACCCGCTACTACTTCGTGCACTCCTACGCGGTGCGCGAGTGGAGCCTTGAGGTGACCAACCCCAACATCCGCGCCCCGAAGGTCACCTGGGCCACGCACGGCGAGCCGTTCGTCGCCGCCGTGGAGAACGGCCCCCTGTGGGCCACCCAGTTCCACCCCGAGAAGTCCGGCGACGCCGGAGCCCAGCTCCTCACCAACTGGATCGGAACCCTGTGAGCAAGCTCGAACTCCTCCCCGCCGTCGACGTCCGCGACGGCCAGGCCGTACGCCTCGTCCACGGCGAGTCCGGCTCCGAGACGTCGTACGGCTCCCCCCTGGAGGCCGCCCTCGCCTGGCAGCGCTCCGGCGCCGAGTGGCTCCACCTCGTCGACCTGGACGCCGCCTTCGGCACCGGCGACAACCGCGAGCTCATCGCCCAGGTCGCCGGGGCGATGGACATCAAGGTCGAGCTGTCCGGCGGCATCCGCGACGACGCCTCGCTCGCCGCGGCCCTCGCCACCGGCTGCACCCGCGTCAACCTCGGCACCGCCGCCCTGGAGACCCCCGAGTGGGTCGCCAAGGTCATCGCCGAGCACGGCGACAAGATCGCGGTGGGCCTCGACGTCCGCGGCACCACCCTGCGCGGCCGCGGCTGGACCCGCGACGGCGGCGACCTCTACGAGACCCTCGCCCGCCTCGACCGCGAGGGCTGCGCCCGCTACGTCGTCACCGACATCGCCAAGGACGGCACCCTCCAGGGCCCCAACCTGGAGCTGCTGAAGAACGTCTGCGCCGCCACCGACAAGCCGGTCGTCGCCTCCGGCGGGGTTTCCTCCCTTGACGACCTGCGCGCGATCGCCAACCTGGTACCGGAGGGTGTCGAAGGCGCCATCGTCGGAAAGGCCCTCTACGCCAAGGCGTTCACCCTGGAAGAGGCCCTGGAGGCTGTGTCCGCATGACCGAAGCCGTGGAGCGTGTGCAGAGCGACAGTCCCTGGGAAGAGACCTTCGGTTGTGCGCGCGCGGTCGCGGCGGGAGACCGCGTGCTGGTCTCCGGCACCATGCCGTTCACCGGCACCGTGCTGCACGGCGAGGGCGATCCGTACGAACAGGCCAGGTCGGCCTTCGGCAACGCCCTCGCCGCGCTGAAGCGGTTCGGACTCGGCTCCGAGGCCGTCGTCCGCACCCGGATGTATCTGACCCACGCGCGTGACGTGGACGAGGTGGGCCGCGCCCACAAGGAGATCTTCGACGCGGTCCGCCCGGCGGCGACCCTGGTCGTCGTCTCCGGGTTCCTCGACTCGCGCGTGCTGGTCGAAGTAGAGCTGGAAGCGTACCGAGGAGCAACGAGCACATGACCCTGGCGGTCCGAGTCATCCCCTGCCTGGACGTCGACAACGGCCGGGTCGTCAAGGGCGTCAACTTCCAGAACCTGCGCGACGCGGGCGACCCCGTGGAGATGGCCAAGGTCTACGGGCAGGAGGGCGCCGACGAGCTCACGTTCCTCGACATCACCGCCTCCTCCGGCAACCGCGAGACCACCTACGACGTGGTGCGCCGCACCGCCGAGCAGGTCTTCATCCCGCTGACCGTCGGCGGCGGCGTCCGCACCGCGGCCGACGTCGACAAGCTGCTGCGGGCCGGCGCCGACAAGGTGGGCGTCAACACCGCGGCCATCGAGCGGCCCGAGCTGATCCGCGAGATCGCCGAGCGCTTCGGCCGGCAGGTGCTGGTCCTGTCGGTCGACGCCCGCCGCACCCCGTCGGGCGGCTTCGAGGTCACCACGCACGGCGGGCGCCGCGGCACCGGCCTCGACGCCGTCGAGTGGGCGCACCGCGCGGCCGAGCTCGGCGCCGGCGAGATCCTGCTGAACTCCATGGACGCCGACGGCACGAAGGACGGCTACGACACCGAGATGATCACGGCCGTGCGCAAGCACGTCACGGTGCCGGTCATCGCGAGCGGCGGCGCGGGCCGCCTGGAGCACTTCGCCCCGGCGGTGGCGGCGGGCGCGGACGCGGTCCTGGCCGCGTCGGTCTTCCACTTCGGCGACCTGCGCATTGCCGACGTCAAGACGGCACTGCGGGAGTCGGGCCACCCGGTCCGCTAGGCCGCGGCGTGCCGTGCGGCCACCCCCGGCCGGGCCGAAGCCCCGCCCGGACGGCCCCGGCTAGTCGCGTAGCAGAAGGAAGATCGCCCCGACCACCAGCGCCAGGACGATCGCCCCGATCCCGTACGCGAGGCGATGGTGCCGCAGCACCGGCAGGTACGCGTCGGCCGCGTACCGGCCCGGGCCCGTGAGCGCGAGCGCCGCCGCCGAGACGGCGACCAGGAGGGTGAACTCCACGCCCTTCGGCAGCAGGAACCCGCCCTCCCAGGTCACGCCGAGCGCATTGACCATCGTGCCCAGCACGGCGGCCGCCGCGAGCGGCGTGAGCAGTCCGAGGAAGAGGCCCGCGCCGCCGAGCGCCTCGCTCAGGCCCGCGACGACCGCCATCACCCTGGGCGCGGGATAGCCCCAGGACTCGAAGGCCTTCGCGGTCCCGTCGAGGCCGGGGCCGTCGAACCAGCCGAACAGCTTCTGCGTGCCGTGCGCCATCATGATGATGCCGAGCATCATCCGCAGGAGCAGGACCCCGAGCGAGAAGCCGGCCCCGAGGGGCGCGGCGGCGGCAGGGGCGTGGCGGGCGGATCTGCTGGCGTAGTCCATGGCGGGCACCTCTTCGGGTCGGGGCCGGGGCGGGCCCTCAGATTCCCAGCTGTGCCGCCTCCAGCTTCGCCACCGCGTCCTTGTCGCCCTCCAGCTCCACCCGTGCGGCGGCCTGGCGGCCGAAGGCGAACAGCGTCAGCTCGCCCGGTTCGCCGGTGACGGTCACCACGGGGGCGCCGCGCCGGGCGACCGCCGTGCGGCCGTCGGGCCGGCGCAGGACCAGGCCGGCGGGGGAGCGCCGGCCGAGCATCCGCGCCACCCGCTCCAGGCGGGTCCACAGCGCGTCCGCGAAGACCGGGTCCACCTCGCGCGGGGCCCAGTCCTCCTGGGCCCGGCGCACGTCCTCGGCGTGCACGTAGAACTCGACGGTGTTGGCGGCCTCGTCGATCTGCTTGAGGGCGTACGGCGACAGGCGTGGCGGCCCGGTGCGGATGAGCTGGATCAGCTCCTCGTACGGCTTGGCGGCGAACTCCGCCTGCACCCGCTCCAGGCGCGCGGCCAGGGGCTTGAAGACGATCCCGGCGGCGGCATCGGAGCGGCGCTCGCGCACGACGACGTGGGCCGCCAGATCACGCGTCCGCCAGCCGCCGCAGAGCGTCGGGGCGTTCGGGCCCGCCGACTCCAACAGATCGGCGAGGAGCAGACGTTCGCGCTGGGCGTGGGTCGACATGGCGCCACCCTACGGCCGGCGCCCCGCCGCTGCCACGCCCCGCGGCTACTTGGGCAGGGGCGCGTCCATCTTCTGGCCGCCCTGCGAGACGCTCAGCGTCATCGAGCACGTGATCTGGTCCTGGCCGCGGGAGTAGGTGACCGGGGTCGGGTAGAGCACGTACGAGTAGTAGTTCTTGCCGTCGGATATGGAGCGCATCCGGTCCTGTGCGTCCTTCTTGCACATTTCCCGGGCCTTCGTCTGGATGTCCAGCTCGGAGTCGAACTTGCCGGTCAGGGTCTCGTTGGCGATGACCTCGCCGTCGTGCGGACCGCTGCAGGGCTTCGTCTTGACCTCGCTGATGCCGGTGGACATGCGCGGGTGGTCGAAGCACTGGCCGGGCTTGAGGACCACGTACGGCACGCGGGAGACCGAGGAGGACGAGGAGGACGCGGACGGGTCGGGAACCGACGGGTCGTTGCCCGGGCCGCCCGTGCCGCCGGGGTCGGCGCTCGGCGCGGAAGGCGCGGCCGAGGGGCTCGCCGAGCCCTTGGCGACCGGGCCGTCCTTCTTGTCCTTGCCGCCGGCGGTCAGCAGGAGGCCGCCCGCGACGAGGCCGACGACCAGCACGCCGCCGATGACGATCGCGGCGACCTTCGCGCCCTTGTTGCCCGAGGGCGGCGGAGGGGGCGGCATCGGCGGGGCGAACTGCTGCCCGTACTGCTGCTGGCCGTACTGGCCGAAGCCCGGCTGCTGTCCCGGCTGACCGAAGCCCGGCTGCTGACCCGGCTGTCCGTACCCCTGCGGCGCTTGCGGCTGTCCGTAGGGCTGGGCGGGCGGCTGGGCTGACGGCGGCCCGAACTGCTGCGGCGGGCCGAACCCACCGCCGCCACCGGGCGGCTGCGGGGAGTTCGAGGGCGGAGTACTCATGGGCGAAGCATGCCGTACGCCACTGACACTCCCGCCCGGGGGGTCCCGGCCCGCCCGCGCGGCAGAATGGACCCATGACCGGCAACACCGCCCCCGCCTCCTCCCTGGACCCCGCCATCGCCGCCCGCCTCAAGCGCAGCGCCGACGGGCTCGTCCCCGCCATCGCCCAGCAGTACGACACCGGCGAGGTGCTCATGCTCGGCTGGATGGACGACGAGGCGCTCCACCGCACGCTCACCACCGGCCGCTGCACGTACTGGAGCCGCAGCCGCCGGGAGTACTGGGTCAAGGGCGACACGTCCGGACACGTCCAGCACGTGAAGTCCGTCGCCCTCGACTGCGACGCGGACACCCTCCTGGTCAAGGTCGACCAGGTCGGCGCCGCCTGCCACACAGGCGACCGCACCTGTTTCGATGCCGGTGTCCTCCCGCTGGGCCAGTAGGCTCCGCTGCCATGGCTGCCACGACCACCGGTGACGTCACCCCGGACGCCGAGACCTTCCGTACGCTCGCGAAGGACCGCCGGGTCATCCCCGTCACCCGGCGCTTCCTCGCCGACGGCGACACGCCCGTCGGCCTCTACCGCAAGCTCGCCGCCGAGCGGCCGGGCACGTTCCTGCTGGAGTCCGCCGAGAACGGCCGCACCTGGTCGCGCTACTCCTTCGTGGGCGTCCGCAGCGCCGCGACCCTCACCGCGCGCGAGGGCCGGACGCACTGGCTGGGCACCCCGCCCGTCGGCGTGCCCACCGGCGGCGACCCGCTGGAGGCGCTGCGCGCCACCGTGGCCGCCCTGCACACCCCGCGCGACCTCATGGAGGGCGCCGGGCTGCCGCCCTTCACCGGCGGCATGGTGGGCTACCTCGGCTACGACGTCGTCCGCCGCCTGGAGAAGATCGGCGAGCACGGCGGCGAGGACCGCGACCCGCTCGGCCTGCCCGAGCTCACCATGCTCCTCACCTCCGACCTCGCCGTCCTCGACCACTGGAACGGCACCGTCCTGCTGATCGCCAACGCGATCAACCACAACGACCTCGACAGCGGCGTGGACGAGGCGTACGCCGACGCCGTCGCCCGGCTGGACGCCATGGCCGCCGACCTCCACCGGCCCGCGCCCTCGTCCCCGGCGCCCCTGCCGCCCTCCGAGCTGCCCGCGTACACCGCCCGCTGGGGCGGCCCCGACTACATGGCGGCCGTCGAGGACATCAAGGAGCGCATCCGCGCCGGCGAGGCCTTCCAGGTCGTGCCCTCGCAGCGCTTCGAGACGCCCTGCACGGCCTCCGCGCTCGACGTCTACCGCGTGCTGCGGGCCACGAACCCCAGCCCGTACATGTACCTCTTCCGCTTCGACGGGTTCGACGTCGTCGGCTCCAGCCCCGAGGCGCTCGTCAAGGTCGAGGACGGGCACGCCATGGTGCACCCCATCGCCGGCACCCGGCCGCGCGGCGCCACCCCGCAGGTGGACGCCGCGCTCGCCGAGGAGCTCCTCGGCGACGCCAAGGAGCGCGCCGAGCACCTGATGCTCGTCGACCTCGGCCGCAACGACCTCGGGCGGGTCTGCGAGCCCGGCAGCGTCGAGGTCGTCGACTTCATGTCGATCGAGCGCTACAGCCACGTGATGCACATCGTCTCCACCGTCACCGGCCGCCTGGCCGCCGGGCGCACCGCCTTCGACGTGCTCACCGCCTGCTTCCCCGCCGGCACGCTCTCCGGCGCGCCCAAGCCGCGGGCCATGCAGATCATCGAGGAGCTGGAGCCGTCGCGGCGCGGCCTGTACGGCGGCTGCGTCGGCTACCTGGACTTCGCCGGGGACTCCGACACCGCCATCGCCATCCGCACCGCCGTCCTGAAGGACGGCACCGCCTACGTCCAGGCCGGCGCCGGCGTCGTCGCCGACTCCGACCCGGCGGCGGAGGACGCGGAGTGCCGCAACAAGGCCGCGGCGGTGCTGCGCGCCGTGCACTCGGCGAACCGGCTCGCCTAGCGCGACCCCGGCGGCACCGCAAACTCACCCACAAGGGATAGTGGACCCGTGAGGACTGGAAGAACCGTAGGCGCCGCGCTGCTCCTGGGCGCGGCCGGAGCCGCCCTCGCCCTGCTCGCGGGCGGCCGCACCTGGGCCGAGGGCACGACGACCGTCGCGCAGAGCACCGTGACCAAGCACGTCAGCGGCCAGGACGTCACGGGCCTGCCCGGCGCCCTGGCCGTCGTCGGCCTCGCCGCCCTCGTCGCGGTCTTCGCCGTGCGCGGCATCTGGCGCACCGTCGTGGCGGCCGGCCTCGTCCTCGCGGGCGCCGGCGTCGTGGCCGCGGCGGTCACCGGCGCGGGCGACACCTCCGCCCTGGAGGAGCAGGCCGCCAAGGCCAATGGCCTCACCAGCGGCGCCGTCGACCACGTCACCCACACCGCCTGGCCCTGGGTCGCCCTCGCCGGCGGCGTCCTGCTGCTGCTCGCCGGCCTGCTGGCCCTGCGCCACGGCCGCCACTGGCCGGCCATGTCCGGCCGCTACGAGCGCGACGGCACCCCCCGCCCGCGCCGCGCCCGGACCGCCCCGGACCCCGAGCGCCCCGAGGAGCTGTGGAAGGCCCTCGACCGCGGCGAGGACCCCACGGGCGCGTGACACGCCCCACTGCCTCCCCCGGCTCCCCCCGGATCGAGGCGGCCCCGGCCGTCGGGGAGAATGACCATCAGCGTTTTCCGCGCCCGCCGGGCGCGCCACAGCAACGAGGAGTCTTAGTCATGGCGGATGCGCACCACGGACACACCCCGGCCGCCTGGACCGGTGTCACGATCGCCTTCATCGGCTTCTGCGTCGCGGGTGCCTTCATGGTGGCCGCGAAGCCGGTCGGCTTCTGGGCCGGCATGGTCCTCATCGCGGTCGGCGGCATCGTCGGCGGCATCATGAGCATGATGGGCATGGGCCAGGGCAAGAAGGCTCCCCTGAAGGTGGTCGGGCAGGCCGGCCGGAGCTGACGCTCCGCGCTCCGCAGACCCCCAAGGCGCGGCCCGGCCCCGTACGCCCCCCGTACGACGGTCCTGAGCTGCGCCTTCGTGCTACCGGCCGGAGACTGGGCGTGTGAAGGGCTGGACGAGGGGCCGGGCAGGGGCCGCCGCGCGCCGGCTGGCCGCCCCGCTGGGCGTCGCGGCCTGCCTCGCCGCGGCCGCCGGCTACGTCGCGGCCGTGGACCCCAACCGCCCCGGCCGCTACCCCGCCTGCCCCCTGCTGCGCTGCACCGGCCTGTACTGCCCCGGCTGCGGCGGGCTGCGCGGCGTGCACGCCCTCGCCCACGGCGACCTCGCGGGCGCGCTCGGGGCGAACGCCCTGGCCGTCGCCGCGTACGCCGCGTTCGCCGTCTTCTGGTGCGTGTGGTTCACCAGGGCCCTACGAGGCCGCGGGGGCGTGTCGCTGTCGCCGCGCGCCCGCCATTGGTGGGGCCTGGGCGCCCTGGTCGTGCTCTTCACCGTCGCGCGGAACCTGCCCGTGGGCGCCGCCCTCGCTCCCTAGCGGGTGTCCGGGGGGCGTCCACAGGATGGGACCCGCGTCAACCGGATGCGAAACCTTCGCCCGGCGGCAAGTACCATCGCAGTGCCTGGTGGGGGAGGATTCCCGCCGCACCAGCCCAGACCATCCGAGTCCGGAAGGGGGCCGCTCGCGTGAGTGTGCTCGACGAGATCATCGAGGGCGTCCGTGCCGACCTCGCGGAGCGGCAGGCGCGCGTCAGCCTCGACGAGCTCAAGGAGCGGGCTGCCAAGGCGCCGCAGGCCAAGGACGGTGTCGCCGCCCTCCGCGGCGAGAACGTCGGCGTGATCTGCGAGGTCAAGCGGTCCAGCCCCTCCAAGGGCGCGCTCGCCGCCATCGCCGACCCGGCCGGCCTCGCCGCCGACTACGAGGCGGGCGGCGCGTCCGTCATCAGCGTGCTGACCGAGCAGCGCCGCTTCGGCGGCTCGCTGGCCGACCTGGAGGCCGTCCGCGCCCGGGTCGACATCCCCGTCCTGCGCAAGGACTTCATCGTCACCGCCTACCAGCTGTGGGAGGCCCGCGCCTACGGCGCCGACCTGGCCCTGCTGATCGTCGCCGCGCTGGAGCAGGAGGCCCTGGTCTCCCTCATCGAGCGCGCCGAGTCCATCGGCCTCACGCCGCTGGTCGAGGTGCACGACGAGGAGGAGGTCCAGCGCGCGGTCGACGCCGGCGCGCGGATCATCGGCGTCAACGCCCGCAACCTCAAGACCCTTGAGGTGGACCGGGGCAACTTCGCCCGGGTCGCCCCGGAGATCCCGGACGGCATCATCAAGATCGCCGAGTCCGGCGTGCGCGGCCCGCACGACCTCATCGCCTACGCCAACGACGGCGCCGACGCCGTGCTGGTGGGCGAGTCCCTGGTCACCGGCCGCGACCCCAAGGGAGCCGTCGCCGACCTGGTCGCCGCCGGCGCGCACCCGGCGCTGCGGCACGGGCGGGGCTGACCGGCCATGATCGCGTACGCACGGCTCGCCCGCGGCTGCAGGCCGCGCGGCTGCCGTGCGCCCGCGCGGCGCGTCCTCGGGCGCCGCGTGCGGTACCACATCGGCTGTGAGCCGGGTCAGATCAACGGGATGCGATGGCGCGGCACCGCCGCACCGTAGCTTCCTGTCATCGCCGGGTGCGGCGCAGTCGCGCCTGCGGCGGGCCGTTCCGCCCGCCGTCACCCGGAATCCTCACAGACCTGTTCGAGGAGTACATCCGTGTCCTCTGACTTCTTCACCCCGGACCCCGAAGGCCGAGTGCCCAACGCCTCCGGCTACTTCGGCGCGTTCGGCGGGAAGTTCATCCCCGAGGCCCTCGTCGCCGCCGTCGACGAGGTCGCCGCCGAGTACGAGAAGGCCAAGGCCGACCCCGCCTTCGCCGCCGAACTCGCCGACCTGATGGTCAACTACACCGGCCGCCCCAGCGCCCTCACCGAGGTGCCGCGCTTCGCCGCGCACGCCGGGGGCGCCCGCGTCTTCCTCAAGCGCGAGGACCTCAACCACACCGGCTCGCACAAGATCAACAACGTGCTGGGCCAGGCCCTGCTCACCAAGCGCATGGGCAAGACCCGCGTCATCGCCGAGACCGGCGCCGGCCAGCACGGCGTCGCCACCGCCACCGCCTGCGCCCTCTTCGGCCTCGACTGCACCATCTACATGGGCGAGGTCGACACCGAGCGTCAGGCGCTGAACGTCGCCCGCATGCGGATGCTCGGCGCCGAGGTCATCGCCGTGAAGTCCGGCAGCCGCACCCTGAAGGACGCCATCAACGAGGCGTTCCGCGACTGGGTCGCCAACGTCGACCGCACCCACTACCTCTTCGGCACGGTCGCGGGCCCCCACCCCTTCCCGGCCCTCGTCCGCGACTTCCACCGCGTCATCGGCGTCGAGGCCCGCCGCCAGATCCTGGAGCGCGCCGGCCGCCTGCCGGACGCCGCCGTGGCCTGCGTCGGCGGCGGCTCCAACGCCATCGGCCTCTTCCACGCCTTCCTCCCCGACGAGGGCGTGCGCCTGATCGGGTGCGAGCCCGGCGGCCACGGCCTCGCCACCGGCGAGCACGCGGCCACCCTCACCGCCGGCACCCCCGGCATCCTGCACGGCTCCCGCTCCTACGTCCTGCAGGACGAGGACGGCCAGATCACCGAGCCGTACTCGATCTCGGCCGGCCTCGACTACCCCGGCATCGGCCCCGAGCACTCCTACCTCAAGGACACCGGCCGCGCCGAGTACCGCGCCGTCACCGACGACGAGGCCATGCAGGCCCTGCGCCTGCTCTCCCGCACCGAGGGCATCATCCCGGCCATCGAGAGCGCGCACGCGCTGGCCGGAGCCCTGGAAGTCGGCCGCGAGCTCGGCGAGGACGGGCTGATCCTCGTCAACCTCTCCGGCCGCGGCGACAAGGACATGGACACCGCAGCCCGCTACTTCGGGCTGTACGACGCTTCGGGGGAGAAGTAATGGCCGGCAACATCGAACTGCTCAGCTCCGTCCTGGCCGCGGCGAAGGCGGAGAACCGCGCCGCCCTCGTCGGCTACCTCCCCGCCGGCTTCCCCACCGTGGACGACGGCGTACGGGCCGTCACGGCCATGCTCGACGGCGGCTGCGACGTCGTGGAGGTCGGCCTGCCGCACAGCGACCCCGTCCTCGACGGCCCGGTCATCCAGACCGCCGACGACATCGCCCTGCGCGGCGGCGTCAAGATCGTGGACGTCATCCGCACCGTGAAGGAGGCGCACGAGATCACGGGCGCCCCCGTGCTGTGCATGACGTACTGGAACCCGGTCGACGCCTACGGCGTGGAGCGGTTCGCCGCCGACCTCGCGGCCGCCGGTGGCGCGGGCTGCATCCTGCCCGACCTGCCCGTCGAGGAGTCCGAGGCCTGGCGCAAGGCCGCCGAGCAGCACGGCCTCGCCACCGTCTTCGTGGTCGCCCCCAGCAGCCGCGACGAGCGCCTCGCCAAGATCACGGCGGCGGGCAGCGGCTTCGTCTACGCGGCCTCGCTGATGGGCGTCACCGGCACCCGCGAGTCCGTGGGCAACGAGGCGCAGGACCTGGTGCGGCGCACGCGCGCGGTCACCGGGCTGCCGGTCTGCGTCGGCCTCGGCGTCTCCAACGCCGCCCAGGCCGCGGAGGTCGCGGCCTTCGCCGACGGCGTGATCGTCGGCTCGGCCTTCGTCAAGCGGCTCCTGGACGCACCCGACCCGGAGAGCGGCCTGGCCGCCGTCCGCGCCCTCGCGGGCGAGCTGGCCGAGGGCGTGCGCAAGCGCGGGTAACCCTTTCGCGCGGGTAACTCTTTTGAAGGAACCGGCGAGCGGGGGCGCGCTGCGGCGCGCCCCCGGTTCGTTGTAGGGGGATGTGAGCCAGAAGAACTCGGACGGTAAGCGCAGCGCCCGCGAGCGGCTGCAGGAACAGCGGCAGCGCGAAGAGGCCCGGAGCAGGCGCAGGCGCACGCTGATCGCCGCCGCGGCCGTCGTCGCCGTGCTCGGCGCGGGCGCCGGCATCGCGGCGGTCGTCGCGAGCTCGGGCGGCGAGAAGAAGGAGGCCGCCGGCCCGCTCGTCGCCCCCCAGGGCGCCACCGGCAAGGACAGCGTCACCATCCCCGTCGGCAAGCCCGCCGCGAAGGCCACCCTCGTCGTCTACGAGGACTTCCGCTGCCCCGCGTGCGCGCAGTTCGAGAACGGCTTCCGGGACACGGTCAACCAGCTGGAGCAGAAGGGCGAGCTCAAGGCCGAGTACCACATCGTCACCCTGATCGACGCCAACCTCGGCGGCAGCGGCTCGCTCAACGCCGCCAACGCCGCGGCCTGCGCCCAGGACGGCGGGAAGTTCTCCGCCTACCACGACCTGCTCTACAAGAACCAGCCGCCGGAGACGGACGACGCCTTCGGTAAGAAGGCGCGCCTGCTGGAGCTGGCCGGCCAGGTGCCCGGGCTGGACACGCCCGCCTTCCGCACGTGCGTGGACGACGGCACGCACGACAGCTGGGTGAAGAAGTCCCACGAGGCCTTCGGCAAGACGTCCTACCGCGCCACCCCGACCGTGCTGCTGAACGGCAAGAGCATCTACGGCGACCCCGCCAACCCCCTCACGCCGGACAAGCTGCGGCAGATGGTGGCCGAGGCCGCGAAGGGCTGAGCGGGCGGGCAGGGGCGTTACGCAGCTGTTGCGCCGGGTGGGTTGCCGTTCCGTCGCCCCGGCAGGGTAGCGTCGGGGATGTCATGGAACTCGCATACATTCCCAGCCCCTCGACCGGCGTGCTCCACCTCGGCCCGGTCCCGCTGCGCGGCTATGCCTTCTGCATCATCATCGGCGTCTTCGTGGCGGTCTGGCTGGGCAACCGGCGGTGGATCGCCCGCGGCGGACGGGCGGGGACGGTGGCGGACATCGCCGTCTGGGCGGTGCCCTTCGGGCTCGTCGGCGGCCGGCTCTACCACGTCATCACCGACTACGAGCTGTACTTCGGCGAGGGCCGCAACTGGGTCAATTCCTTCAAGATCTGGGAGGGCGGCCTCGGCATCTGGGGCGCGGTCGCGCTCGGCGCGGTCGGTGCGTGGATCGGCTGCCGGCGCCGCGGCATCCCGCTGCCGGCCTGGGCGGACGCCCTCGCGCCCGGCATCGCCGTGGCCCAGGCGATCGGCCGCTGGGGCAACTGGTTCAACCAGGAGCTCTACGGCAGGCCGACGGACCTGCCGTGGGCGCTGAAGATCGACGCGGACCCGGCGATCGGCCGGGTGGCGGGCACGTACCACCCGACGTTCCTGTACGAGTCGCTGTGGTGCCTGCTGGTCGCGGCCCTGGTGATCTGGGCGGACCGCCGCTTCACGCTCGGGCACGGGCGCGCGTTCGCGCTGTACGTGGCCTCGTACACGGTGGGCCGCTTCTGGTTCGAGTACCTGCGCGTCGACGACGCGCACCACGTGCTGGGGCTCCGGCTCAACGGCTGGACGTCGATCGTGGTGTTCGTGGCGGCTGTCGCCTACATGATCATCTCCGCGAAGAGGGTCCCTGGCCGGGAGCGCGTGGTGGAACCGGCGGTTGACGGTGACGCGCCCGCGGAGGACGCGTCCCCCGAAAAGAAGAAGGTCTGACGGGACGCTCGGCACCGCCGGAACCCGCCGCAGTGGCTGATCGCCGCCGCGGCGGGTTTTTCGCGCCTGCGGCGCGACCACTTGCCGCAGGCAAGAAAGACCCGCCGCGACGGCGATCAGCCCCCACCGGGGAGCCCGGCGGTGCCGAACGGGCCCGAGCCCGCAGGGCGACCGTCGCCGGCAGGCAAGAAGCCCCCGCCGCCGCGGCGCGTAACCCCCACCGGGGTCACCGGCGGTGCCGAACCGGCCTCAACGCGTACGTTCTGCCAGGTCAGCAAGGCCTTACTTGCTAGCGGATCATCGTGTTCGTGCGTACCTTCGAAGCCATCGGGGGGCGCACGGGCAAGCCGTCACGCCCCGGCGAAGGGAGCGAACCGGAGATGTCTGTCCTGGAAGCCGTCGCGGCACCGCACATAGCGCACCGCGACAACCACACCCACCGCGACGTGAACGGCGGCTGGCTCCGCCCCGCGGTGTTCGGTGCCATGGACGGGCTGGTCTCCAACGTCGCGCTCATGGCGGGCGTGGCGGGCGGATCGGCCTCCTCCGAGACGATCGTCATCGCGGGCCTGGCCGGCCTCGCCGCCGGCGCGTTCTCGATGGCCGCCGGCGAGTACACCTCCGTCGCCTCGCAGCGCGAGCTCGTCCTCGCCGAGCTGGACGTGGAGCGCCGCGAGCTGCACAAGCACCCGGCCGACGAGCTGGCGGAGCTGGCCGCGCTCTACGAGTCGCGGGGCGTGGAGCCCAAACTGGCGATGGAGGTCGCCATGCAGCTCTCCCGCGACCCGGAGCAGGCGCTGGAGATCCACGCCCGCGAGGAGCTCGGCATCGATCCCTCCGACCTTCCGTCGCCGATGACCGCCGCCGTGTCGTCGTTCGGCTCGTTCGCGCTGGGCGCGCTGCTGCCCCTGCTGCCGTACCTGCTGGGGGCCACGGCCCTGTGGCCGGCCGTGCTGCTGGCGCTGCTCGGCCTGTTCGCCTGCGGCGCCGTCGTGGCGCGGGTGACGGCCCGCTCGTGGTGGTACAGCGGCCTGCGCCAGCTGTTCCTGGGCGCCGCGGCGGCGGGTGTGACTTACGCCCTCGGTATTGCCTTCGGCACCGCCCTCGGATAATGCTTATGCGGGGTCCCGCATAACGTACGGATGACGGAGCGGTTTCAGGCCCTCGACGACCGGGCACAATCCGGGAGCGCAGCGGGCAACGCCGCCCGCTCTTGCTGTGTCCGGCGCCGCCGGGCCGGGCGATCCCCGAGGCTTCCGGCAGCTCGCCGCATCACCCCGCAGTGTCCACATGCTGAACCGGTGCTTCCACTTTTCGGGAAGCACCCCATCATGTAACCTGCACCAACTTCTCTTCCGCAGAGGGCCAACGTCGTCCCTCGGCACCTGCACTGGCCACCCGGCCAGGACGGCCAAGACGACGACGGGAGCCGCCGATGCGATCCGCATCCCACCCCGCCCAGCAGGGAATGTACGACCCGCGGAACGAGCACGACGCCTGTGGTGTCGGCTTCGTCGCGACCCTCACCGGCGAGGCGAGCCACGCGCTCGTGGAACAGGCGCTCACCGTCCTGCGCAACCTGGAGCACCGCGGCGCCACCGGCTCCGAGCCGGACTCCGGCGACGGCGCGGGCATCCTGCTGCAGGTCCCCGACGCCTTCCTGCGGGAGAGCGTCGCCTTCGCCCTCCCCGAGCCCGGGGCGTACGCCGCCGGCATCGCCTTCCTGCCCGCGGACCCCGCGGAGGCGGACACCGCCGTCTCGTCCATCGAGACGATCGCCCGCGAGGAGGGCCTCGCCGTCCTCGGCTGGCGCACCGTCCCCGTCGCCCCCGAGCTGCTCGGCGCGAGCGCCCGCGCCACCATGCCGGACTTCCGCCAGCTCTTCGTCAGTGACGGGGAGAGCACCGGACTCGCCCTGGACCGCAAGGCGTTCGTGCTGCGCAAGCGCGCCGAGCGCGAGGCCGGGGTCTACTTCCCCTCGCTCTCCGCCCGCACCCTCGTCTACAAGGGCATGCTGACCACCGGCCAGCTGGAGCCGTTCTTCCCGGACCTCTCCGACCGCCGCTTCGCCACGGCCATCGCGCTGGTCCACTCCCGCTTCTCAACCAACACCTTCCCTAGCTGGCCGCTCGCCCACCCGTACCGCTTCGTCGCCCACAACGGCGAGATCAACACCGTCCAGGGCAACCGCAACTGGATGCGGGCCCGCGAGTCGCAGCTGGCCAGCGACCTCTTCGGCGCCGACGGCAAGAGCATCGAGCGCATCTTCCCCGTCTGCACCCCCGACGCCTCCGACTCCGCCTCCTTCGACGAGGTCCTGGAGCTCCTCCACCTCGGCGGCCGGTCCCTGCCGCACAGCGTGCTGATGATGATCCCCGAGGCCTGGGAGAACCACGCCTCCATGGACCCGGCCCGCCGCGCCTTCTACCAGTACCACTCCACCCAGATGGAGCCCTGGGACGGCCCCGCCTGCGTCACCTTCACCGACGGCACCCTCGTCGGCGCCGTCCTCGACCGCAACGGCCTGCGCCCCGGCCGCTACTGGGTCACCGACGACGGCCTCGTCGTGCTCTCCTCCGAGGTCGGCGTCCTCGACATCGACCCGGCGCGCGTCGTCCGCAAGGGCCGCCTCCAGCCCGGCCGGATGTTCCTCGTCGACACCGAGCGCCACCGCATCATCGAGGACGACGAGATCAAGGCCGAGCTCGCCGCCGCCGCGCCCTACGGCGAGTGGCTGGAGGCCGGCCTGATCGACCTGGCCGACCTCCCCGAGCGCGAGCACATCGTGCACACCCACGCCTCGGTCACCCGCCGCCAGCAGACCTTCGGCTACACCGAAGAGGAGCTGCGCGTCATCCTCGCCCCCATGGCCAAGGCCGGTGCGGAGCCGATCGGTTCGATGGGCACCGACTCGCCGATCGCCGCGCTCTCCGAGCGGCCCCGGCTGCTCTTCGACTACTTCACCCAGCTGTTCGCGCAGGTCACCAACCCGCCGCTGGACGCCATCCGCGAGGAGCTCGTCACCTCGCTGGTCTCCTCCCTCGGCCCGCAGGGCAACCTCCTGGAGCCCACCGCCGCCTCCTGCCGCAGCGTCACCCTGCCGTTCCCCGTCATCGACAACGACGAGCTCGCCAAGCTCATCCACATCAACGCCGACGGGGACATGCCGGGCCTGAAGGCCGTCACCCTCTCCGGCCTCTACCGCGTCACCGGCGGCGGCGACGCCCTGGCCGCACGCCTGACCGAGATCTGCGCCGAGGCCGACGCCGCCATCGCCGACGGCGCCCGCCTCATCGTCCTCTCCGACCGCCACTCCGACGCCGAGCACGCGCCGATCCCCTCGCTGCTGCTCACCTCCGCCGTCCACCACCACCTCATCCGCACCAAGCAGCGCACCCACGTGGGCCTGCTGGTCGAGGCCGGCGACGTCCGCGAGGTCCACCACGTCGCCCTGCTCATCGGCTACGGCGCCGCGGCCGTCAACCCCTACCTGGCGATGGAGTCCGTCGAGGACCTCGTCCGGGCCGGGACGTTCCTCACGGACATCGAGCCCGAGGACGCGATCCGCAACCTCATCAAGGCCCTCGGCAAGGGCGTCCTGAAGGTCATGTCCAAGATGGGCATCTCCACCGTGGCCTCCTACCGCGGCGCCCAGGTCTTCGAGGCGATAGGCCTGGACGAGACCTTCGTCGACACCTACTTCCACGGCACCGCCACCAAGATCGGCGGCGCCGGCCTGGACGTCATCGCCCGCGAGGTCGCCGCCCGGCACGCCAAGGCCTACCCGGCCACCGGCATCGCGGCCAGCCACCGCCGCCTCGACATCGGCGGCGAGTACCAGTGGCGCCGCGAGGGCGAGCCGCACCTGTTCGACCCCGACACCGTCTTCCGGCTCCAGCACGCCACGCGCGCCCGCCGCTACGACATCTTCAAGCAGTACACCGAGCGCGTGAACGAGCAGTCCGAGCGGCTGATGACGCTGCGCGGCCTGTTCTCCCTCAAGACCGACCGGCAGCCCGTTCCGCTGGACGAGGTCGAGCCCGTCAGCGAGATCGTCAAGCGCTTCTCCACCGGCGCCATGTCGTACGGCTCGATCTCCCGCGAGGCCCACGAGACCCTCGCCATCGCCATGAACCGGCTGGGCGGCAAGTCCAACACCGGCGAGGGCGGCGAGGACCCCGAGCGCCTCCACGACCCCGAGCGCCGCTCCAGCATCAAGCAGGTCGCCTCCGGCCGCTTCGGCGTGACCAGCGAGTACCTGGTCAACTCCGACGACATCCAGATCAAGATGGCCCAGGGCGCCAAGCCCGGCGAGGGCGGCCAGCTGCCCGGCCACAAGGTGTACCCGTGGGTGGCGAAGACCCGCCACTCCACGCCCGGAGTCGGCCTGATCTCGCCGCCCCCGCACCACGACATCTACTCCATCGAGGACCTCGCCCAGCTCATCCACGACCTCAAGAACGCCAACCCCGCGGCCCGCATCCACGTGAAGCTGGTCTCCGAGGTCGGCGTCGGCACGGTCGCGGCGGGCGTCTCCAAGGCCCACGCCGACGTCGTCCTGATCTCCGGCCACGACGGCGGCACCGGCGCCTCGCCCCTGACCTCGCTCAAGCACGCCGGCGGCCCCTGGGAGCTCGGCCTCGCCGAGACCCAGCAGACGCTGCTCCTCAACGGCCTGCGCGACCGCATCGTCGTGCAGACCGACGGCCAGCTGAAGACCGGCCGCGACGTGATCGTCGCCGCCCTCCTCGGCGCCGAGGAGTTCGGCTTCGCCACCGCCCCGCTCGTCGTCTCCGGCTGCGTCATGATGCGCGTCTGCCACCTGGACACCTGCCCGGTCGGCATCGCCACCCAGAACCCCGTCCTGCGCGAGCGCTTCAGCGGCAAGGCCGAGTTCGTCGTCAACTTCTTCGAGTTCATCGCCGAGGAGGTCCGCGAGCTCCTCGCCGAGCTGGGCTTCCGCACCCTCAAGGAGGCCGTCGGCCACGCCGAGCTCCTCGACACCGGCCGGGCCGTGACCCACTGGAAGGCCCAGGGCCTGGACCTCGCCCCGCTGCTGCACGTGCCGGAGCTGCCCCCGGGCGCCGTCCGCCACCGCACCACCGAGCAGGACCACGGCCTGGCCAAGGCCCTCGACAACGAGCTCATCGAGCTCGCCGCCGACGCCCTGGCGGTCCCCTCGGCCGAGGACGCCCGGCCCGTCCGCGCCCAGGTCCCCATCCGCAACATCAACCGGACCGTGGGCACCATGCTCGGCCACGAGGTCACCAAGCGCTTCGGCGGCGCCGGCCTGCCCGACGACACCATCGACATCACCTTCACGGGCTCCGCCGGCCAGTCCTTCGGCGCCTTCCTGCCCCGCGGGATCACCCTGCGCCTGGAGGGCGACGCCAACGACTACGTCGGCAAGGGCCTCTCCGGCGGCCGGATCGTCGTCCGCCCCGACCGCGGCGCCGACCACCTCGCCGAGTACTCGGTCATCGCCGGCAACACCCTCGCCTACGGCGCGACCGGCGGCGAGATGTTCCTGCGCGGCCGCGTCGGCGAGCGCTTCTGCGTCCGCAACTCCGGCGCCACCGTGGTCTCCGAAGGAGTCGGCGACCACGGCTGCGAGTACATGACGGGCGGCCGCGCCGTCGTCCTCGGCGAGACCGGGCGCAACTTCGCGGCCGGCATGTCCGGCGGCGTCGCCTACGTGATCGACCTCGACCCCGACAACGTCAACAAGGAGCTGGCCGCCGCCGTCGAACCCCTCGACGCCGCCGACCGGCAGTGGCTGCACGACGTCGTGCGCCGCCACCACGAGGAGACCGCCTCCACCGTCGCGGCCGGCCTCCTCGCCGACTGGGACACCGCAGCCGGCCGTTTCCGCAAGGTCGTCCCGGCCACCTACAAGGCAGTGCTCGCCGCCAAGGACGCCGCCGAGCGAGCGGGTCTCTCCGAGACGGAGACCCACGAGAAGATGATGGAGGCGGCGACCAATGGCTGACCCCAAGGGCTTCCTGACCACCGGGCGCGAGGTCGCCGAGACCCGCCCCGTCGCCGAGCGCGTCCGCGACTGGAACGAGGTGTACGTCCCCGGCTCCCTGCTGCCGATCATCGGCAAGCAGGCCGGCCGCTGCATGGACTGCGGCATCCCCTTCTGCCACAACGGCTGCCCGCTCGGCAACCTCATCCCCGAGTGGAACGACTACGCCTACCGCGACGACTGGCGGGCGGCCAGCGAGCGGCTCCACGCGACCAACAACTTCCCCGAGTTCACCGGCCGGCTCTGCCCCGCCCCCTGCGAGGCCGCCTGCGTGCTGGGCATCAACCAGCAGCCCGTCACCATCAAGAACGTCGAAGTCACCATCGTCGACAAGGCGTGGGCCGCGGGCGACGTCACCCCGCAGCCGCCCGAGCGGCTCTCCGGCAAGACCGTCGCCGTCATCGGCTCCGGCCCCGCCGGCCTGGCCGCCGCCCAGCAGCTCACCCGCGCCGGCCACACCGTCGCCGTCTACGAGCGCGCCGACCGCGTCGGCGGACTGCTGCGCTACGGCATCCCCGAGTTCAAGATGGAGAAGCGGCACATCAACCGCCGCATCGAGCAGATGCGCGCGGAAGGCACCAAGTTCCGCACCGAGGTGGAGATCGGCCGCGACATCGACGCGGCGAAGCTGCGGGGGCGCTACGACGCGGTGGTGATCGCCGCCGGTGCCACCACCTCCCGCGACCTGCCCGTCCCCGGCCGCGACCTCAAGGGCATCCACTTCGCCATGGAGTACCTGCCCATGGCCAACAAGGTGCAGGAGGGCGACCTGACGGTCTCCCCGATCAGCGCCGAGGGCAAGCACGTCGTCGTCATCGGCGGCGGCGACACCGGCGCCGACTGCGTCGGCACCGCCCACCGCCAGGGCGCGGCCTCCGTCACCCAGCTGGAGATCATGCCCAGGCCGGGGGAGGAGCGCGGCGCGAACCAGCCCTGGCCCACCTTCCCCATGCTCTACAAGGTCACCTCGGCCCACGAGGAGGGCGGCGAGAGGGTCTACTCCGTCTCCACCACGCACTTCGAAGGCGACGAGGACGGCAACGTCCAGTGGCTGCACCTGGTCGAGGTCGAGTTCACCGACGGCAAGCTCGTCCAGAAGCCCGGCACCGAGCGGCGCATTCCGGCCCAGCTCGTCACCCTCGCCATGGGCTTCACGGGCACCGACCGGCAGAACGGCCTCGTCGAGCAGTTCGGCCTGGAGCTGGACGCCCGCGGCAACATCGCCCGCGACGCCGACTACGCCACCAACGTCCCCGGCGTGTTCGTCGCCGGCGACGCCGGGCGCGGCCAGTCCCTCATCGTCTGGGCCATCGCCGAAGGCCGCTCCGCCGCCCGCGGCGTGGACCGCTACCTCACCGGCACCAGCACCCTGCCGGCCCCGGTCCGCCCCACGGACCGCGCCCTGGCGGTCTGACCCGCTGGAAAGCCCGCCCGGCGGGAGACCCCGCCGGCGGAAAGAATCCGCCCGGCGCACCAGCCCGCCCGGCGGAAAGAGCTCGCGGCGCCTGCCCCACCCCGACCACAGGCGGCAGGCGCCGCGCAGTCCTGCGCCCTAGCCGGCCCGGCGCACCAGCAGATCGCGGAACTCCACCTTCGCGTCCTCCGTGTACACCCCGACGCTGCCCTCCCGGTACGGGCGCTCCCGGTCCTCGTAGGCGACCAGCCCCCGGCCGCCGACGCTCACCTCCATGCGCGCCCCGCGCTGCGCCACCCGCACGAGCGACCACGCGCCGACGGGGAACCGCCCCTGGCCGGTCGCCAGGAAGCGCTGCCCGCCCTCGTAGGCCGGGTCGCGCTTGCCGAGCTCCCAGCCGTTCGGCTTGAGGGTGATGTAGTAGAAGTGCTCGGGGTCGGAGTACGCCCACAGCAGCCACGGCACCTCCCACGGGTTGGGCGCGGGCGTGCGCAGCTGGGCGACCGTGCGCATGCGCGCCTCGAAGTCCACGTCCTCGAAGCGCTCCGTGGAGACGATCAGCCCGGCGTGGGTCTCGTCCGGCACGCGGGAGGGCCGGGGGGAGAGGAAGAGGCCGTCGTGGCGGCCGATGTTCTCGCCGTGGCCGTCGAAGACCGACCGCCACGGGCCGTGGACCGATCCCTCGGCCCACGGCCGGTCCGGTTCCTCGTCACCGGACCAGAGGCTGCTCACCGCGAGGGCGGCGCCCGCCACCGCGAGGGCGGCGAGCAGTGCGAGGCCGAGCAGCCGCTGAACTCTCGTCATGCCGTCGAGTATGACCCCGGCCCCTCGGGGCGGGTGGTGACCAGTTCGGCGGTATCGCCGTCCTCCGCGTCGGCGCCGAAGTCCTCCGCGAGCTGGGCGATGATGCGGTCGGTGGCGCGGCCGTCCCCGAAGGGATTGCCCGCCGTGGCCATCCGCGCGTACGCGGCAGGATCATCCAAAAGGTGGACGGCGGCCTCCAGGATGGACTCCGGTTCGGTGCCCACGAGCCGGGCCGCCCCGGCCTCGACGGCCTCGGGGCGCTCGGTGGTCGTGCGCAGGACGAGGGCGGGCTTGCCGAGGGTGGGGGCCTCCTCCTGGATGCCGCCGGAGTCGGTGAGGACCAGGTCGCAGGCGGCGAGGGTGGCGGAGAAGTCGAGGTAGCCGAGCGGCTCGGCGATCTCGATGTGCGGGTGGCCGGCCAGCTCGGGCAGGAGCGCCTCGCGGACGGCGGGGCTCTTGTGGAGCGGCAGCACCATCTCCACGTCGCCCCGGTCGGCGAGCCGCCGCAGGGCCCGGCCCATGGCGCGCATCACGGTTCCCTGGTTCTCGCGGCGGTGCAGCGTGACGAGCACGCGCCGCAGACGGGTGCGGAAGAGGCTGCGGCCGGTGCCCTCCTCCAGCACCCACAGGAGGTTGTCGATGACGGTGTTGCCGGTGGTGAACACCTCGGCCCCGGGGACGCCCTCGGCCGTCAGGTGGTCGGCGGCCCGCTGCGTGGGGGCGAAGTGCCAGCGCGCCATCCGGCCTATGAGGCGCCGGTTGAGCTCCTCGGGGAAGGGGTTGTCGAGGACTCCGGTGCGCAGCCCGGCCTCGACGTGGGCGATGGGGATGTGCTCGTAGAACGCGGCGAGGGCGCCGGTCAGGGCGGTGGTGGTGTCGCCCTGGACGACGACGAGGTCGGGGCGCTCGGCGCGGACCACCTCGCCGAGGCCGTCCACGAGGCGGGCCGTGAGCGTGGACAGCTGCTGCCGGTCGCGCATGACGTCGAGCTGGGTGTGGACCGGCACGCGCAGCAGGCCGAGCATCTGCTGGAGCATCTCGCGGTGCTGGCCGGTGGTGACGACGAGCGGTTCGAAGAGCGGGGAGAGCGCCATGGCGCGTGCCACGGGCGCGAGTTTGATGGCCTCGGGTCGGGTGCCCAGCACGAGCATGGCGCGTACGGGCGCGGTGATGAGGTCAGCGGACATGGTTCTCCCTGGGAAGGGCCTGACGAGCGAGCGGAGTGGGAGTGGTTTCAGGTGCGCGCGGTCTTCAGCCACGTCTGCTTGCCGGTGAGCATCCGCCACAGCCCCCACCATCCGGCCGCGAACCAGATGTAGCCGTAGAAGATGAAGACGTGCGACAGCAGGATCGAGCGCACGAGCCCGAGGCGGCGTTCGCGCCGGCGGTAGACGAAGCCGTACGCGTAGGCCGCGGTGAAGGAGAGCAGGTACGGGCCGATGATCCACATGGGGGTGATCAGCGGGCGCCCGGCCTGCACGGAGCCGATGGCGGTACCGGCCACCGCGACCAGGAAGGACAGCGGCAGCAGCGAGGTGAGCAGGATGAGGACCGGGCTGGAGAGGTGGTAGAGCAGGTCGACGGCGGCGCGGGTGGGGACGGAGCGCAGGATCAGCGGCACCAGCCCCGCCGACTGCAGGTGTCCCTGGAACCAGCGGGAGCGCTGGCGCACCAGGCGGCGGACGTCGAGCACGGCCTGCTGCGAGACCGCGGCGGCGGTGCAGTGCTGGTTGGTCCAGCCGCGGGCGATGAGACGGACGCCGAGGTCGAGGTCCTCGGTCAGCGAGTCGCTCCAGGGGCCGCCCTCGCCGCCGGGGGCGGCGAGGGAGTCGAGCGCGGCGAGCCGCATGAACTGTCCGTTGCCGCCCATTCCGACGCTGCCGATGTAGCGCCGGGCGCACTGGAAGATGTCGCCGTAGATGACGAATTCCATGTCCTGGAGCCGGGCCAGCAGGCCCTGGTCGCGGTTGTACATGCGTACGCCGACCTGGGTGGCGCCGACGCGCGGATTGTCGAAGAAGGGGTCGACGGACTGGACCACGTGTTCGTCGAGCCGGCCGTCGGCGTCGACGACGCAGACGATGACGTCGTGCGGGTCGTAGCCGTCCATGAGGCCCGACTCGCGCAGGTGGCGGATTCCGGCGTTGAGGGCGGCGCCCTTGCCGCGGCGGGCGTTCGGCAGGGCGCGCTGCAGGAGGCGGACGCGCTCGGGGTCGGCGGCGCGGGCGATGGCGGCGGTGCCGTCGTCGGAGGCGTCGTCGATCACCAGGGCCAGGAAATTGCCTGCGGGCAGGGCGGTGATGCGGGCGAGGCTTTCCGCGAGGACCTTTTCCTCGTTCAGGCAGGCGAGCAGAAAGACGTACAGGCGTTTCCGGCGGGGGCCCCGGACGCGGCGCATCCGGCGGCGGGAGAGCAGGAACATCGTGGTGTTGTAGCAGCCCGCCATCACGATGATGGCGATGGCGGATCCGAGCAGGACCGCGCCGGTCAAGGCCGGCCGCCCGGGCTGCGGTCCACTGCGGCGCGGACGGCGAACCAGAGCTTGACGGCTATGAGGGTGAGGGCGGTCGCGCAGTAGAGCAGGAATCCGGCCCCGGCGGCTTCCTGCAGTCCCCTGGCAAAGGGAATGCCCGGCAGCACTTCCGGTGCCACGGTGAGCCCGGCCATGGGCAGGACGGATCCCAGAGCGGGTTTTCCGTACATGAGTTCTCCCCCGTATGTCGCCTCGATGCGAGGCAAGGCATGCGCAGGGAAGGTATCAGATCTGACGAGTATTACTGTCGGACTTGGTGGCTATTGTTGGAGCGGAATCTCAAATTCGAAGAACCTACCGGTCGTTATGCCTGATCGTGGCCGGATGTGACGCGTGTGATTTCTGGTCTGCACCAATTTTCCTGAACGGAACTGCCCGCTCGGGACCGAACTTGTCTATTGACATGCATCCATCCCGGCCAGAAGAATCTGCGGACTGTCGGGCCCCTGTAAGAACGGCAGGGGTGGCGACCTTTGCGTTATCAGGGGGAATTCCATGCAAAAGAAGCGAGGGAGATCCAGGAAGTTCCGGATCTCCGCCGTCGCCATGCTCCTCGCCGCCCTGCTGGGCGGCGTCCTGCTTTCCTGGCCCGCCGGGGCCGCGATATCCAAGCCCGCGCGCAGCACCGACGCCGTGAACCCGCTCGCGCTCTCCCCGCAGAGCAAGCAGGACCTCACCGCCGCCGCCAGGGCACAGCTCGCCAACGACCGCCTGCGCCGCACGGGCGCCCTCACGGTCACCCCGGCCCCCGTGACGAAGGCCGTCACCACCGCAGCGGCGCTCGCCGCACCCGCCGGCACCTCGGCCCTCGTCCTCTACGACACCGCCGGCCCCTACGGGCAGCTGGGCGAGCTCTACGCCATGGCGACCGCCAACCTCGCCGGCCACTTCGGCACCGTCACCGCCAAACCCGTCTCGGCCTACACCGCCGGCATGGTCAACCAGTACACCGCCACGGTCTACCTCGGCTCGACCTACTACGGGGGCACCCTCCCCGACGCCGTCCCCGCCGCCTTCTACCAGGACGCCATGGCCACCAGCCGCCCCGTCACCTGGATCGGCGCCAACATCTGGAACATGGCCGGCGCGGTGGGCGTCACACAGTTCAAGCAGAAGTACGGCTGGGACCCCACCAACTCCTTCTACGAGACCGGCGGCTCGGTCGGCAACATCAACCAGGTCACGTACAAGAACCAGCAACTGACCCGGAAGATCCCCGCAGGCCAGGACGGGGGAGTGCTCCACCCCGCCATCGTCACCGGCCCCGGCTACCCCGCCGTCACCACCCTCGCCGTGGCCAAGGACGGCACCTCCGGCGCCACCAGCCCCTGGGCGATCCGCTCCGCGAACCTCACCTACCTCGGCGAGATCCCCTTCGCCTACGTCTCCGAGAGCGACCGCGTCATCGTCTTCGAGGACCTCCTCTTCGACGCCCTCGCACCCGGGACCGCCGAACGCCACCGGGCCTTCGTCCGCCTGGAGGACATCAGCCCCAAGTCCGACCCGGCCGAGCTGCGGGCCATCGCCAACTACCTCAAGTCCCAGAAGATCCCCTACGGGATCAACGTCATCCCCGTCTACACCGACCCCAAGGGCGTCTACAACAACGGCGTCCCCGAGACCATCACCCTCGCGCAGGCCCCAGCCGTCGTCACCGAACTCAAGAACATGCTCGCGGGCGGCGCCGTCCTGATGAACCACGGCTACACCCACCAGTACGGCACCGCGAACAACCCCTACAACGGCGTCACCGGCGACGACTTCGAGTTCTTCCGCGCCCACGTCGACGCCGCGGACAACGTGATCCTCGACGGACCGCCCGCGGAGGACTCCACCGCCTGGGCCCAGAGCCGCGTCACCCAGGCCCTGGCCGGATTCGCCGCCGCCGGACTGCCCAAACCGGCCCTGTGGACCACTCCGCACTACGCCGCCTCCGCCACCGACTACCGTGTCCTGGGCCAGAACTACTCCGCACGCCTGGAGCGCTCGTTGTACTTCGCCGGCACGCTCACCGGTGGCACACCGGACACCAGCCGCTACATCGGCCAGTTCTTCCCGTACGCCGTCAAGGACGTCTACGGCACCACCGTCCTGCCCGAGGACATCGGCAACTACGAGCCCGAGGCGTACAACAACCACCCGCCCCGGCTCCCCGCCGACCTCATCGCCTCCGCCAAGGCCAACCTGGCCGTCCGCGACGGCGTCGCCAGCTTCTTCTACCACCCCTACTACCCGGTGGCGCCGCTCCAGCAGACGATCGAGGGCATCAAGGCCCTCGGCTACACCTTCACCGGCCCCACGGACCTGAACAAGTGAACGCCGGGAAGAGGGCGGCCGGAGCGCTGCTCACAGCCGCCCTCCTCCTCGCCGCAAGCCTCACCGGCTGCTCCCCGGGCCCGGACCGGACCCCGGACTCCGGCGAGGAGACCACGCCCGCCCCCACCGGCAGCGCAAGGGCGGCCGGAATGCGCGGCATCACCCTCCCCTCCTGGAACACCGGCGACTACGCCGGCCCCGACGCCGCGCCCTACCTGCGCCAGATCGCCGCCACCGGCGCCCGCTGGGTCACCTTCACCCCCACCTGGTACCAGGACGGCACCACCGACGCCGGCATGCACACCACCGGCGAGACCGCGGACGACGACGCCCTGCGGCACATCATCGGCCTCGCCCACGCGACCGGCCTGAAGGTCATGGTCAAACCCCACGTCGACCTCGCGAAGGGCGGCGACCGGGCCGGCATCCGGCCCGCCGACCCGGACGCCTGGTTCACCGCGTACGAGCACTTCATCACCCACTACGCCGAACTCGCCGCCGCCACCAAGGCCGAACAGCTCGCCGTCGGCACCGAACTGGCCGGCACCTCCCGCGACGGCACCCGCTGGAGCAAGGTCATCCGCGCCGTCCGCGCCCGCTACCACGGCACCCTCACCTACGCCGCCAACTACGACGAATACCGCACCGTCCCCTTCTGGGACGACCTCGACCTCATCGGCATCGACGCCTACTGGCCCCTCGCCGACCGCCCCACCGCCGACACCGCCCGCCTCCGCGCCGCCTGGAAGCCCATCACCGGCGAACTCGCCGCCTTCTCCGCCCGCCACCACCGCAAGATCCTCTTCACCGAAGCGGGCTACGTCAGCCAGCGCGGCACCACCACCGCCCCCTACTCCTGGACCGTCAGCAAGAACGCCGGCGAGGACGAACAGGCCGCCGCCTACGAGGCGCTGCTCACCGCCCTCGACGGACAGCCCTGGTGGGCAGGGGTCTGCTGGTGGATGTGGGACGACTGGCCGGGCGCCGGCGAAACACCGCGCCGGCTCGCCTACACCCCGCACGGCAAACCGGCGGAGAGCGTGCTGCGCAAGCGCTGGGGCGCCCAGGAGTGAGGGAGCTCGCCCCTCCGCCGGCCGGGCACCCCCGGCCTGCGCGCGGGCGCCGCCTACCGTCTCCGGTCCACCGGGAACAGGGCCGTGACCTCCCAGCCGCCCTCCGGCGCCGGGCCCGCGCGCAGCACTCCGCCCATCGCCTTCGCCCGCTCGCTCAGGCCCACCAGGCCGAAGCCGCCGCCGCGGGCCTTCTCCGGGAGCCCGGCCGCGTGCCGGCCGTCGTCGGCGATGCGCAGTTCGACGCCCGCCGGCACCCCGCGCACGCCGATCCGCACGGCCGTGGCGTCGGCGGCGTGCTTACGGATGTTGGTGAGGGCCTCGCGCACCACGCGGTGGACGCCCGCGGCGACCTCGGCGGGGATCCAGTCCTCCAGGCCCTGCTCGACGTAGAGGACGACGGGCGGACCGGTGCGCGCGAACGCCTCGGTGAGGGCGCGCACCTCGGGCAGCCCGGCAACCGGCTCCGTCTCCGCCTCCCCCTCCCGCAGCACGCCCACCAGGCGGCGCATCGCGCCGAGCGCCTCGCCCGCGGAGGTCTCGATGCGCTCGAAAGCCCCGGCCGCCGCGGGCCCGTCCAGCGCGGTGAAGCGGGCGGCCTGGGCCTGCACGGCAATGCCGGTGACGTGGTGGGCGACGAGATCGTGGAGCTCGCGGGCGAGCTCGAGGCGCTCGGCGGTGCGGACGGCGGCCATGTCCCGCACGCGCCGGGCGGCGTGGCCGCGCAGGAGCAGCGAGTACGTGCCCACGACGACCAGCAGCATCGAGAACAGGGCCGTGAACCACTCCGGGTTGAGGTCGCGCATGGGCGCGGCCACCACGGCGACGGCGAGCAGCGGGCCCAGGACGCTCGCGACGCGGTCCCGGGACTTGCTGACGACGAGGGTGAGCAGGACGAGCAGGGCGATGCCCTCACCCATGCCCCACACGGCGCGGGGATGCGGCCCGATCATCAGGACGGCGGAGGCGGTCAGGGACACCCCGGCCGCGACGCCCGCCCGCACGGTCAGAGGGATCCACGCGTAGGGCACGGCGCACAGGCACACCAGGACGCCCGAGGCGAGCACGACGGCGTGCGGCTCGCTGGGCCGGCGGGCGAGCGTGCTGCCCTCGAAGGCCACGAGGCACAGCAGCGCGGCCCCCAGGGCACCCTTCGCGACGACCGCCCACCGGGGGTGCCGGGCGGCCCAGCCGGCCCACCCGGCCCGTCCGGTCACGTCCCGCCCGCGGCCAGCCCGCTCTCCCACGCCCAGGCGGCGATCTCGACGCGGTTGCGGGCGGCGAGCTTCGT
The DNA here is from genome assembly GCF_051386535.1 of Streptomyces sp. URMC 127. Taxonomy (NCBI): domain Bacteria; kingdom Bacillati; phylum Actinomycetota; class Actinomycetes; order Kitasatosporales; family Streptomycetaceae; genus Streptomyces; species Streptomyces sp. URMC 127. The sequence continues at coordinate 7,728 of NZ_JBPQTW010000033.1, read as the reverse complement.
CTGCACGTTGGCCAGGTGCGTCTTGACCGTGGACAGGGAGACGAAGAGCTCGGCGGCGATCTCGGCGTTGGTCGCGCCGCGCGCCAGGCAGCGCACGACGTCGGCCTCGCGGTCGGTCAGCGGCTCGGCGGGGGCCCGCACCGGGCCCGCCGGGCTGCCGGGAGCCATGTCCCGCAGGAGGCGGACGGTGATGGCGGGCGAGATCAGGGAGTCGCCCACGGCTGCCGCGTGCACGGCCTCGACGAGCATGGCGGGGCTCGCGTCCTTCAGCAGGAAGCCGGAGGCGCCGTTGCGCAGCGCGGTGTGCACGTACTCGTCCAGGTCGAAGGTGGTGACGATGACGATGCGCGGGCGCCCGCCGAGCTCCGGCCGGGCGGCCGCGCGCTCCGACAGGCGGCGGGTGACCTCCAGGCCGTCGAGCTTGGGCATGCGGATGTCCAGGAGCAGCACGTCGGGCTCGTGCTCCTCGACGGCGGCCAGGGCGGCCTCGCCGTCCACGACGTCGGCGACGACCTCCAGGTCGGGCCGGCTCTCCAGGATCATGCGGAAGCCGGTGCGGACCATCTCCTGGTCGTCCGCGATGACCACGGTGATCGCCATACTCGTTCCTTGCGGTTCCTCGTGCTGTGCCGGCCGTACCGCACGGCCCTGCGGCATGACCCGCCGTACGGGGGCTCTCCGGTGCCGCCCGCGCCCCTCCATGTCAGCCGGGGCCGCGGGCCGCCGCAACCGCGGGTCAGGCCTCCGTGCGGCCGGACCGGCGGGCGGCGAGGCGGCGCACGCCGTACGCACCGCCGCCCAGGGCGAGCAGGCAGGCGCCGCCCGCGAGGGCCGGGGCGCCGATGTCGTGCCGGCCCTTGATGACCTCGCCCGCCTCGACGACCCGCTTGACGGGGTTGCTGGAGGCGGCGTGCAGGACGCGCGGGCGGGGCGAGGCCTGGGGCTCGCCGCTGTTGCGCACGGTGACGACATGGCCGGAACCGGTGGTGGTGCCGCCGGCGGGCTTGGTGCCCTTGCCACGGACCGCGGTGGGCTCGGCGCCGTCGGGGGTGTGCCGCAGGGCGCCCGAGGCGAAGTCGTAGTAGTTCGTCAGCTGGGCCCCGTCCAGGGAGGCGCGCAGCGTCGGCTTGCGGGTGTCCCCGCCCAGGATGCGCAGGTGGAGCCGGTCGATGTCGGCCGCGGGGCGGGAGGCGTCGATGACGCGCCGCTGCTTGCCGTGCTTGGTCACCGTGACCGTCGTGCCGCGCTCGCCGGAGGCCAGCTGCGCCCGGCTGCCGTCGGGCAGCCGGACCTGCCGGACGACCGCGGTGCGGCCGGAGCCGCTGTCGCTGCCGCCCGCGGCGGCGGAGCGGGCGTCCGCGGCGAACGCACTGGCCGTCGGCCAGGCGACCGCGCCGACGGCGGCGGCGAGGACGGTGGCGGCGGCGATGCGGTGCTTGGCGGACACGGGGGCCCTTTCCGTAACGGTCGGCTCGGCTGCGGCCGCCGGGCGGCGGACCACGACCTTCACGTTACGGGCCTTCACGGCGCTCACACCTCGACTGTCCGACCATTCTCGCCTCGGCCGAAAGGATGACGAAGGCCCGCCCACGTCATACCGGAGTCGTGCGGGCGGGTGCCGGAAGCGGGTGCGTGATTGGGCCGTACGGGCGGCCGGTGCCGCCCGTACGGCGCAGCGAGTGGTGCGGCGTACTCATGCGGTGCCGGGCCGGTACGTTCCCTCCGCCGCGGCGGTGATCAGCCGCGACGGCGAGGGTCCGGCGGAATCACCGGGTCCCCGCACGTACGGCAGGAAGAAGCACCCCGCAGGGGTCACGCGCCGCCCAGCCTCGCCGCGGCGCTCTTGATGTCCGCCGCGAACGTGCTCACCTCGGTGTAGACGCCCGGGTAGTGGGGCCGCGCGCAGCCCTGTCCCCAGCTGACGATGCCGACCTGGACCCACGCGCCCGCGCCGTCCTTGCGGAACATCGGGCCGCCGGAGTCGCCCTGGCAGGTGTCGACGCCGCCCTGGTCGAGGTATCCGGCGCAGATCTCCTCGCCGGGTATGAGGTTGCCGTACGCCTGCTGGCAGGCGGTGTCGTCGACGAAGGGCACGGTGGCCTTCAGCAGGACCCGCTGCTGGGCGCCGCCCTCGCGGTCCGCGCCCCAGCCCGCGATGGTGAAGGTGCCGTTGTTGTACGCGGTGGTGTCGGCGGTCTTGAGCGTCGGCAGGTCGACCGGCCGGGCGAGCTTGATCAGCGCCCAGTCCTTGCCGGAGCCGTTGTAGCCGGGTGCCTGGATGACCTGGGTGGACTTGACCTTGATCGCCTGAGAGGAGCTCAGGTCGGCGACCCCGGCGGTGGCGGTGATGGAGGTGTTGGCGCCGCTGCCGCTGACGCAGTGGGCGGCGGTGAGGACGATCTGCTGGGTGTAGAGCGATCCGCCGCAGCCCATGGACAGCCGCACCATCCACGGGAACTCGCCCTGCTGGGCGGGGGTGCCGCCGACGACGCCCTCGTGGGGGCGGGGGTCGCGCGGGCCGTCGGCGAGGGCGGTGCCGGCCGCGAGCGTGAGCGCGGCCAGGGCCGCGGCACCCGCGGCGAGGGTTCTCCTGAGCGTGCCGGTGAAGAGGAAGGTGCGCAAGGGTCTTCCTTTCGTGGGAGGTTACGCGGCGAATGGCAGGCTCATGACAATCCGGCCGTCCGATTACCGGAATCGAGCCTTCGCTGCGCGGTGCGATTATGAGCAGCGAACGAACGTGCGACAAGCACCCCGTTTCGGCCAGCCCCTCCCGCAGCCCCGCCACCGGCGCCGAGGACTGCCGCCTCGCGGCACACCCCCCGTACAGTGGAGACGACGGGCGCAGCGGCCGGCAGGGGGACCCCAGGGGGTGGTCACGCGTGGGCACCGGGACCGGAACGGGCAACGGCGTCGAGATCGTGCACGGCTACCCGCACATCGAGACCGTCCGCGCCGCGATCACCGCACTCTACAAGCGCCTCTCCTACGACACGGTGCACACCTTCGAGCTCAGCGTGCCCCCGGCCGACGTCGCCTTCGACGACGACGAGAACCCCTACCTCGGCGTGCAGCGCGTCGCCGGCGCCATGGTGCGCCACCTGCGCCTGCCCGACGCCCGCATGATCGTCAGCTTCCGCGACATGCGGCACGCCGGAAGCGTCGAGCTCGCCGCCGGGCCCGAGTACTTCATCGAGCTCAACTCCCGCTTCAAAACCCACCGCAAGGACATCGGCGCCGCCCTCTCCCACGAGGTCATGCACGTCTACCTGCACCGCCTCGGCCTCGCCTTCCCCGGCACCCGCGACAACGAGGTCCTCACCGACACCGCCGCGGCCTACCTCGGCTCGGGCTGGCTGCTGCTCGACGCCTACCGCGAGTCCGCCGTCTCCACGCAGAAGCTCGGCTACCTCACCCCCGAGGAGTTCGGCTACGTCCTCGCCAAGCGCGCGCTCGCCTTCGGCGAGGACCCCTCCCCCTGGTTCACCAGCCCCCAGGCGTACGAGGCGTACACCAAAGGCCTCGCGGAGGCACGCCGCGACGGCCGCCGCCCCCCGCTCGCCGCGGCCGGACGCCTCGGCCGCCACCGCTACGCCCGCGACCGCCGCGCCGTCCAGAACGCCCGGCGCAGCGCCCCCTCCGGCTGGGGCTACGCCTTCGAGGGCCACGACCCGCTGCGGGTGAGCTTCCCGTGCCCCACCTGCCACCAGCGCATCCGGGTGCCGGTGCGCGGGAGCGTACGGGTGCGGTGCGGCCTGTGCCGGTCGGTGCTGGAGTGCGACACCTGACCCGGTCGTACGTCCGTACTAGGACTGCCCGTAGCAGAGGCAGAAGGGGTGCCCCGCCGGGTCGCTGAAGACCAGGAAGCCCTTCCCCTCACCGCCGTTGTCGTGCAGGAACACCGCCCCGAGCCCGGTCACCTCGCCGCGCGCCCGCTCCGCGTCCTCGCGCGTGCCCACCGCGAAGTCCAGGTGGAACTGCTGCGGGAACGCCGGGTCCGGCCAGCGCGGCGGCCGGTGGTCCTTCGCCTCCTGGAAGGCGATCCGCTCCCCGGCGGGGGAGGCCAGCACCACCCAGGACGGGTCGGAGGCGTCCGCCTCCCAGCCCAGGATCCGGCCGTAGAAACCGGCCAGCGCGGCCGGGTCCGGGCAGTCGATGACGGGATACATCAGCTTCGCGATCACGAACCGATCCTGCCCCGCCGCGGACAGGAGTCCAACACCCGTACCTCTTTTGTCCATGGGCGCCACGCCCCTCGCGCTCCACTGTGATCCCGTGGCCACCGGTACCCAGGAGGAGCGCAGCGTGGACGACACCGCCCCGCACACCCCCACCCGCCGCGCCGTGGTCGCCACGGGTGCCGCCGGGCTCGCCGCCCTCACCACCGGGCTCACCACCGGGTCCACCGGGACGGCCCGCGCCGCCGCACCCCCGGCCGAAGCCGTCCTGCGCTCCACCGCCCTCGACGTACGCGTCGCCACCGCCTTCCCCTACGTCATCTCCTACACCGACCGCACCACCCAGGACGTCATCCACGGCCAGGACGACCCCGTCACCACCCTCCTCATCGACGAGCACGACCACACCCCCCGCGTCACCACCACCCTCCGCGCCGACCACGCCGCGTACACCCTCACCCTGAGCGGCGGCACCCGCATCGACATCGAGATCCGCGTCACCGGCATGCGCGTCGACTGGCGCGTCACCCGCATCACCGAAACCCCCGCCCAGCGCATCGGCACCCTGCGCATCCCCGGCCTCGCCCTGCTCAGCGTCCGCAGCACCCAGCCCGGCGCCGAGCTCCTGGCCGCCCGCATCCAGCTCGACAAAGCGAAGAACGGCGACACCCTCGTCCGCCCCGGCCCGCACACGCCCGCCGACGAGGCGCCCATCGGCTGCGCCTACGCCGTCGTCAGCACCGGCCGGCTCGCCGCCGCCGTCGACGCCAACACCGTCCAGGACCGCCCGGACGCCGCCACCGCCTGGGAGAACGGCCGCCTCCGCCGCCAGACCCGGACCCGGCCCTACGGCACCGAGGCCCGCATCACCTGCGGCCAGTGGACCCACCGCGCCGCGGGCGCCGCCACCACCGACACCGAACCCCTGCCCCACGCCACCGTCATCGTCACCCGCGACCGCAACGGCGACGGCCACGCCGACTGGCAGGACGCCGCCATCGCCCTGCGCGACATCATGACCGAGCCCCTCGGCGCCGCCGACCAGCACCTGCGCGTCGTCCCCCACATCCCCTTCAACTTCGCGAGCCAGGCGACGAACCCCTTCCTCGCCACCCTCGACAACGTCAAACGCATCGCCCTCGCCACGGACGGGCTGCGCCAGTTCACCCTCCTCAAGGGCTACCAGTCCGAAGGCCACGACTCCGCCCACCCCGACTACGGCGGCAACTACAACACCCGCGCCGGCGGCCTCACCGACCTCAACACCCTGCTACGCGCCGGAAGGAAGTGGAACAGCGACTTCGCCGTCCACGTGAACACCACCGAGTCCTACCCCGTCGCCCACGCCTTCTCCGAAACCCTCGCCGACAAGGACAACAGACAGTGGGACTGGCTCGACCAGTCCTACAAGATCGACGCCCGCCGCGACCTGCTCTCCGGCGACATCGTCCGCCGCTTCCGGCAGCTGCGCGACGAGACCGACCCCGCCCTCACCACCCTCTACATCGACGTCTACCGCGAGTCCGGCTGGACCTCCGACCGGCTCCAGCGCGCCCTGCGCGACCAGGGCTGGCAGATCACCACCGAATGGGGCCACGGCCTGGAACGCTCCAGCCTCTGGGCGCACTGGGCCAACGAGACCGACTACGGGCCCGACACCTCACGCGGCATCAACTCCCGCCTCATCCGCTTTCTCCACCACCATCACAAGGACGTCTTCGCCGACAAGTGGCCCCTCCTCGGCACGCCCAAGCTCGGCACCTTCGAGGGCTGGCAGGGCAAGACCGACTGGGAACCCTTCCACCGCCTGCTGTGGACGGAGAACCTCCCCGCCAAATACCTGCAGGCCCACCCCATCCGCACCTGGGGCGAGCACGAGATCACCTTCGAGGGGCCGGCACGCACCGCCGTGAGCGACGCCGACGGCACGCGGACCATCACCACCGACGGGCGCACGGTCTACCGCGGTGGCACCTACCTCCTGCCCTGGCAGCCGCGCGAGGCCCTCGACCCGGCCAAGCTCTACCACTACCACCCCACAGGCGGCACCACCCGCTGGCAGCTGCCGCGCGGCTGGGCCCACCGCAGCACGGTCGTCCTCCACCGGCTCACCGACCAGGGCCGCACCGACCCCGCCGAGCTGCCCGTCCACGACGGCCACGTCACCATCGAGGCCGCACCCGGACAGCCGTACGTCCTCACCCGCGGCCACGGCCGCTCCCCGGAACCCGCCTGGGGCGAAGGCACCCCCCTGTACGACCCCGGCTTCCACTCCGGCAACCTCGACGGCCGGCAGGTCACCGGCCCCGCGACCGTCGAACGCAGCCCCCTCGGCGACTGGGAACTCGTCATCCACGGCGGAGCCGCCGCCACGGTGGGACAGCGGCTCGCCCGGCTGAAACCCGGCACGTATGCCGCCTCCGTACAGGTCGAGGTCGGCGCCACCGCCGGGGAGCGGCGCCGGGCCGGCCTCGAGGTCCGCACCGCCGACGGCGTCACCGCCGCCAACTGGACGGACACCTCCACCGCCGTCAACCACGTCGCCGCCGACCGCAAACACGGCACCCGCTTCCAGCGCATGACCACCCGCTTCACCGTGCCGCCGGGCGGCGGGCCCGCCACCTTGACCCTGACCGCCGCCGAGGGCGCCGCACGCGTCCGCTTCGACGCCCTGCGGGTCGTCGCCGCGCCGGCGCCCGCCGAGCGCGCGGGCGCCCTCGTCTTCGAAGACTTCGAACACGTCCCCCACGGCTGGGGCCCCTTCGTCAAAGGCGACGCCGGCGGCGCCACCGACCCCCGCACCCACATCGCCCAGCGCCACGCGCCCTACACCCAGCGCGGCTGGAACGGCAAAGCCGTGGACGACGTCATCGACGGAACCCAGTCCCTGAAATCCCGCGGCGAGAACACCGGACTCGTCTACCGCACCGTCCCCCACACCGTCCGCTTCCGGCCCGGACAGCGCTACCGCATCACCTTCCGCTACGAGAACGAGACCGCCGGACAGTACGCCTGGATCACCGGCGTGGACACCCCCGAAAGCCGCGAACTGCAGCGCACGCCGCTGCCCGCCGCCCACACACCGTCCACGCACACGTACGAGTTCACGGCCCCGGAGACGGGCGAGGCGTGGGTGGGGCTGCGCAAGACGGGCGACAGCGGAACGGCGGAGTTCGTCCTGGACGGCTTCACAGTCTACGAAGCGGGCAGCACGACGGGCCTCTAGCGGCGCCGGCCCGCCGGGCCTCTAGCGGCCGGCACGCCGGGCTCCTAGCGGCCGGCCCGCCGGGCTTCCAGCGGCCGGCCCGCCGGGCCTCTGGTGAAGCTCACCGCCATGCGCGAAGATCGGCCCACGCCGCCGACACCGCGGGAGGCCGGGACCCGTGTACCAGACATGGATGCGCTACTTCAGCCCCGGCCCCGTCCACCACCGCCTCGGCCTCGTCTGCCTCGGCGTCGGCCTCCAGCACGGGGCACTGCCCGCCGTGGCCCCGCAGCGTGACCCAGCCTCCTCGGGCGCGATGGGCGTTGGTCCACGACTGGAGGGTGTCGT